>CAZPIZ010000172.1:0-4484 GCA_964586615.1 uncultured Acidimicrobiaceae bacterium
CGGTACGTCTCGATCGAACCTTGACCCTCGCCTACAGGCAGAAACCGTCGTCCGTCACGCCGCGGCTGCAGATGACCGTGCGTTCGACGTTGGACAGGACAAAGCCTTCGCCACCCCCAGCCGGGTCGCCGAAGACATGAAGCCTGACTCCACCGAGGGCGTCGTCACCGAGACCAACGACGTCGTAGGTGACCTCACCGAGGTCTCCCACCGTGGGCGCCACCGACATCACGATCCTCGAGGGCGGCTCTTCGGAAGTCATAACCTCGGCGACGATCAAGCCCAGGTCGAGCATCGTCTCTGCCCCCGGGGTTTCGCCCAAGGTTGCGATCACCTCGGCGGTGGCGTCGTCGGTGAGTCCGAGATATCCAACAAAGGCGCTTGACACCCACCCAACAACGTCATCGACCTCGACCTCGAACCAGATCGACCCGGGGAGCGAGCGACTGTGGCCGGTTGCTATGAGACCGCTGGCGGTCGGTGCGAGCTCCGCCGCGATCGCCGACTCGGTTCCGGGGCCAACCCGAACATTGAGGACATCGTCGTGCTCGACTCCCACGACGGCCAATTCGGCACCGGCCCCGGGGCCGAAGTCGATTGGCTCACCGGGGAGCTCGTCGGAGGTGGTGGTGGTCGTGCCGACCGTGGTCGAGGTCGTCGGTGAGGCGGTGGTCGAAATGCCGGTGGTCGTGGTTACCGATGTGGTTGGGGTTGTATCGGCACCCGAGCCTGCGCAGGCACCCACCAAGAGGATGGCCAGCAAGGGGATCAGGTTCCGCATGCCGGTTCTGTTCATGAAACCAAACTACGACGAAGCGGGCATTACTTGACATGGCGTCGGATAACACGGCCCAAAACTCCGTTGACGTCAAACTCCAAATGCCGCTCCAAATGCCAACTCCAAATGCCAACTCCAAATGCTCGCCAAGTCTGTAACGGACCGTATAGTCAAAGGGTCGAATTAGCCAGGGCTGTGCTCGCCATGGTCCAGGGTCGGCTCCCGGACGCCGCTTCAATGAGGTGAGACAATGCCAATCAACGAACACTTTGAGCTATTTGAAGCAGTAGAACCCACTGTCGCCCGGTTGCTCGCCGAACATCGGGCCCGGCGGGTCCACTGGTATTACCACGACCTGGTCCCCTGGGAGCTTGGGCGCAACTTCAAGACGGAGCCGTGGGACGAGTCGCAATGCACGATCAACGAACGTGCCCGGACCTCTCTCGTGCTCAATCTTCTCACCGAAGACAACCTCCCGTACTACCACAACGCACTCGAACGGCATTTGCCGGAGAGTTCGGTCTGGAGGGAGTGGAACGGCCTCTGGACCGCCGAGGAGGGCCAGCACGCGATTGCGATTCGCAGCTATCTGCTGACCTCTCGCAATTGCAACCCATATGAGCTCGAGGACGACCGCATGGCCACCATGCAGACCGGCTACCAGCCGAACTGGGAGCATCCCGCCGAGCTCCTGGCGTACACCTCCGCCCAGGAGCTTGCCACCAGGGTCTCGCATCGCAACGCAGGCAAGATCACCGAGGACGAGGTGGCGTTCGAGCTGATGCGCCAGATCGCCTCCGACGAGAACCATCATTTCATGTTCTACAAGGGGGTGATGGCCGCAATGCTCAAGGAAGCTCCGGCCATTTCCCTCGAGGGCATCTACAAGACGATGGTCAACTTCCAGATGCCCGGGGTGGGCATTCCGGGATTTCTGCGGAGGTCCATCGACATGGCCAAGGCCGGGGTTTACAACCTCCGCATTCATCACGATCGGGTGCTGATGCCACTCATCGAGCAGTGGGGAATCGCCTCTATGGAGGGTTTGTCTTCCAGGGCGGCCGAATTCCAGGAGAAGCTCATGGAGCTCCCCGCGCAGATCATCGCCAAGGCCGAGCGCTTCGAGGCCCGCTTCGCCATGTGAATGGGCCAAGGTGATGAGAATTGCTCGCAAGACTTGATCTGACGGGCCGATAGCCTTGTCAACGTGAGACCCCTCTGCACCCTCGTTGCTGTCGTCGCGCTCGGGCTGTCTGGATGCACTCCCTCGGCATCCACCACCACGTCTTCGTCAACCACCGGTTCAACTACCACGACGGTATCGGCGGAGTCCACCACGTCGAGTGAGACGACGGTGTCAACCCTTCCGCCAGGAACCGAGGAACTGCCAGAGAGCTTGCGTGAGGAGATTGCGCGGTTGATTCCGATTGCCGAGGAGATCCGGGGTCTTGAGTTTCTATCGGCGCCCCAGGTCACGGTTCTCACTCCCGAAGAGCTGAAAACGCGAGTGATCGACCAATTGCAGGAGGACTACGAGGACCCTGACGCCGACCAGGCTTTGTACCGGCTTCTGGGCCTTGTTCCCGCCGACTTCGAGCTGCTCGAGACCATCCTTTCGCTCTACGGGGAAGCCGTTGCCGGTTACTACGACGGCGACACCAAGGAACTCGTTGTGACGGCGACTGAGGAAGAGTTCAGCCCTCTCGAGGAGGCGACGATCGTTCATGAGCTGACCCACTCCCTGACCGACCAGATCCTCGACTTCAACGGCCGTTACAACCAGTTGTTCGACGAGGAACGTTTTGACGAGGCCAGCGCCTTCCAGGCGCTGATCGAAGGCGACGCAAGCCTGGCCGAGCTGATGTATGTTCAACAGCTCGATCCAGCGTCTCAACAGGAGTTCCTGGAGGGAGCGTTCTCGGTCGACATGACGGTGTTCGATCAGGTGCCGCCCTTCATGCAGGACAGCCTCACATTTCCCTATGACACCGGTTTCACCTTTGTGGAGCACCTCTTCTCCGAGGGCGGGTTTGCGGCCGTCGACGAGGCCTATGACGCCCCGCCACTGTCGAGCGAGCAGATCATTTGGCCAGACGATTACCCGGGGGATGTTCCGGTCGAGGTTGTCCTCCCGACGAAAGAGATCAGCGGTTATGAAATCAACGAAAGCTCGACCTGGGGTGAGCTCGGGTTTCGCCTGATGTTCGACCAGGTGCTGGGAGGAGCCAATGTGGCCGCCGAAGGATGGGGGGGTGACTCCTATCGGGTCTACTTCAACGGATCCGAGGTGGTTCTGATCCTGGTCTTTCAAGGCGACAACTCATCCGATTCGGCCGAGCTGGCCGAGGCTCTCAACGAGTACGTCGAGGTTGCCATGAACCTGACGGATGCCATTGTCGAGGGGAATGGGTTGGCCTACTCGGGAGACCGGTATGCCTTCGTTTCGACTTCTGGCAACGAGATGGTTTTCGTTGCTGCCAGTGACCCGGCGGTGGGGCCGGCCGTCAGGGGTTGGTTCCCCGGGTTCTAGACAAGACCTCTTGGTACAGAGTTCTGCGGGAGACCCCGGACCTCGTAGCTACCGAACGAACTGCCTCGCTCATCTGGATCCCCCGGTCGATCTCGGCGAGGACAGCTCCAATCGCCTCCTCGAGATCGGGCTCGATCGGATTGCCACCCCCGAGAACCAATGTGAACTCGCCCTGGATGTCGCGTGTGGCCCACGCTTCCGCTGCCGTTGCGGGAGTACTCCACTGGATCTCCTCGAACATCTTGGTCAACTCCCGGCCAATACAGAGGGGCCGGTCGGGTGCTACCGAAGCGAGCCCGTTCAGATCGTCGACCAGTTGGTGAGGTGAAACGAACAGGATCGCGGTTCTCGTCTCGGTGGCCAACGATGCCAGGCGCTCTTCCCGCTCCGCCCCTTTCTTTGGAAGGAATCCCTCAAAAACGAACCTCTCGCTTGGGAAGCCACTCACCGCTAGGGCGGCGGTGACTGCGCTCGGACCCGGGACGACCGTAATGACGGCTCCGGCTTCTCGAGCAGCGGATACCGCGGAAACACCGGGGTCCGAAATGGCCGGGGTGCCGGCGTCGGTTACCAGAGCCACCACCTTCCCTTCCTTGAGAAGTTCGACCAGTTCCACCGCCCGTCGATTCTCGTTGCCCGCAAAGTAGGACCTGAGCGGTTTGTCGACTCCGAGTGCCCTGAGCAACGTAGAGGAACGCCGGGTGTCCTCGGCCAGGATCAGATCGGCACTGGACAGCGCTTCGGCCAGGCGGGGAGAAGCGTCACTCAGGTTGCCGATCGGGGTTGCGCATAGGATCAATCGACCGGTAACCGGCATCCACCCACGTTAGAACGGAGCCGTGTGGGGGAGGTTCCCGGTCCATTGGCAACTCCAGTACATGACGGGCACGAACCATGGTGACGATGCGGCCGGGGCGAAGCACCCGCACGGCGGTCACCCTGTGCTGGTCGTCCAGACCGACTACCAGCAGGGCTACTTTCATGCCGAACCCGTGAACCGACCGGCCGTTCAGGAGTAACCCGACCTCCGTGGTCCTTGGTCTCAGACCCTTCCAGCGGAGGCGAAATGTGTTGGCGACCCGAACCGGCCCTGATGACCAGCTGCCGGTCGTGAACCTCCCCGATCCCACGGACAGAAACCTATCGATGAATCGTGGTGGATGGAATCCCTCTGGC
>CAZPIZ010000173.1:0-4464 GCA_964586615.1 uncultured Acidimicrobiaceae bacterium
TGCTCGCCTTCATCACCGCCTGCTCCTCGGGAGGGGCGGCTTCAGAAGAGATCGACATCACCGGCAACTGGCAACTCGTATCGGGTTCCGCTGACGGCCAGGCCATCCCCTTGATCGATGACAGCCCGGTCACCCTCAACATCACCGGAACCGAGCTCGGGGGTACCTCGGCCTGCAACCTCTACGGAGGGCCGTTCATCCTCGATGGCTCGACGATCTCCATCGGTGACCTGTTCTCCACGATGATGGCGTGCAACCCCGAAGACATGGCGGTCGAGAGCCTCTACACCGCCGCCCTGCCTGAGGTCGAGACGGTTGCCCTTGAAGGTGGCGAACTCGTCATGAGCGGCCCGGGGATCGAGTTGCGGTTTGCTGCGGCCGGCTGAATCAAGGGAGAGACCCCGCACGGGTGGGCTTCTGGCTGACCACCCTGGTCCCTCCAAGCGAATAGGGTCAGACGCTCCCCGAGCTTGGAGTACTCGATGCCGACCGTCCGTATGGCAGCCATCGCTAGATCGACCAGGAACCTTGTCGAGTTCGTAAACAAATGGGATGCCCTGCGCAAGCACCCGGACGTTTGCGATTTTGCCTTCGGCAACCCCCAGGAGATCGCGATCCCGGGTTTTGCCGAGGCCCTGGTCCGGCACACGACTCCCGAGGACAAGGACTGGTACGCCTACAAGCGTTCGGAACCCGAGGCCCAAGCGGTGGTGGCCAAGCGCCTGGCGGAGTGGCGGGACCTTCCCTTCGAAGCCGCCGACATCGCCCTGACACCCGGAGCATTCGGTGCGATCGCCGCCGCCCTCCATGCCCTTCTCGACCAGGACGACGAGGTGATCTTTCCGGTTCCGCCGTGGTTCTTCTACGAGGCGATGATCCTGGCCGCCGGCGGCATGCCGGTGAGGGTGCCGGTCATGCCCATCGACCACGACCTCGACGTTGGTGCGATTGCCGCCGCCATCACCCCCCGGACCCGCATGGTGATCATCAACACCCCCAACAACCCCACCGGGCGCATTTATCCAGCGGCCACGCTCCTGGAATTGGCATCGGTGCTGTCCGAAGCCTCGGATCGTCACGGGGCTCCGATCTACCTTCTCTCGGACGAGCCCTACGCCCGGCTGGTATTCAGCGACGCCTCGATGGTCAGCCCGGCTGCTTTCTATCCCAACACCCTGATCGCCTATAGCTACGGCAAGGTGCTGCTCACTCCCGGACAACGATTGGGATGGCTGGCGCTGGCTCCGACCATGCCCGACCGCGAGGAGATGCGGGGTGTGATCCAGATCGCACAAATGTCGGGCGGGTGGCTCTTTCCCAACGCTCTGCTCCAGCACTCGATCGAGGATCTCGAGCATCTCTCGATCGATCTGGCCGACCTCGAGGGCAAGCGCAACCTGATGGGAGAGGCCCTGCTGTCGCTTGGTTACAACCTGAGGTTGCCGGAGGGCACTTTCTACCTGTGGGTCCGCTCCCCCGAACCCGACGACTACGGTTTTGCGATGCGGCTGGCCGAGCGAGGGGTAATCGTCCTGCCCGGAAGCGCCTCGGAAGGACCCGGCTACTTCCGGATCTCGCTGACCGCAACGAGAGACATGATTGAGCGGAGCCTTCCGGTGTTCGAGGAGGCGATCAGGGGCCAGTAAACGCCTCGTCGCTGTGCATCGGGAGGACTTATCGGGGGAGCCAGCCGTCGAGCAACCAGTCGAGCAGACGGGAGGCCATGTCCTCACCGCTTCTTTCGGGCTAGCCGAGGATCTTTCGCATGACGATCGGGCCCATCTGCATGTCGGCCATCAGGTTGACGTCGAGGTCGGACCGCAGATCCCCTCGCTCGATGCCGCCCTTGATCATGCCCCGCAGCACCGCCCGTCTCGGACCGATCACCGTCTCCACGTTACGGAGCCCCAAGAGAGTGCGACCGGCCACCTCCCCCGCCATCCGGGGAAACACGACCCCCGCCTTGGAGGTCTTCAAGAACCCGAGGGTGCCAGCGATCAATCCGACCAGGTCGGCCCGGAGGTCGCCGGTCTCGCATGCACTCGCCGTGCACATCGGTAGGGCCGTGCTCTGCACCGGCGAGGACTTCGCGGCAACCAATGTCGAGGTGGTTCGTCCCCTGGCTGATCCGCGTTGCGAGGTTCATGAGAGCCCGCGGCGGAAGGCGCCTCCGGATTCGGTAACTTTGAGGGTTCACACAATGCATTCCGTATACCGGTCGGCTTGGGGACAAGCGGCCTTGCAACCCAGGTGACGGCCCTTCCCCAGACCCAGCAAACCGAACCGAAGGTTGGTGCCGCCCGCGCCTCGACCGCTGTATTGCTCGGGCTCGTTGTTCTCATCCTCGGCTTCAACTGGCCGGTGCTGGCAACCGGGCTGCGGTCCATCTCATCGATGTGGCTGTCGGCCCTGAGGTTGCTGGGGGGCCTGCTGATCATGTTGGTGATCACGATCATCACCGGAGACCTCCGCAAGCCCCGCCGGGACGACCAGCCGATCATCTGGTCGGTCGGCCTCGGGAAGCTTGCCCTTAACTATCTCCTCGTGTTCACCGCCCTTCAGATCCTCCCTCCCGGGCGATCGTCGGTCCTGGCCTGGACCAGCCCACTTTGGACGGCACCACTGGCGGTGGCATTTCTAGGGGAAAAGATGACGCGGGTGCGGTGGATCGGCCTCGGACTGGGGGCCGCCGGGCTCTTTTTCCTGTTCGAGCCATGGGTGCTCGATTGGGGCAACGGTGAGATCGTGTTCGGTCACGTGCTCCTGATCGGAGCCGCCTTCGTCAACGCTGCGACCATGGTCCACATCCGCCACCACGGCGGCTCGCGAGGCACGGCTATGCAGTTGATGCCCTGGCAGATGCTGGCCGGGGCGGTACCCATGACCACACTTGCCTTCCTCGCCGAAGGCTGGCCCCAGATCGATTGGACTCCACAACTGATCGGAATTGTGGTCTATCAGGGATCACTGGCAGCTGCGTTCGCGGTTTGGGCGCAACAGATCGTCCTCCGGAGGATCTCGGCCACCTCCACCAATCTGATCCTGATGGCGGTCCCTGTGATCGGCCTCCTCTCGTCAGCGGTGCTGGTTGACGACCCGCTCACGGTGGGGGCGGTGGTGGGCCTGGTGCTGATCATGATCGGAGTGGGCTCGAACATCAGGGCCGCCACGATCGACCCCATCGGCTAGCTCTCAGCAACAATGAGCCAAACCCAACGGTGGTGGCGATGACTTCGGTCCCAAACCAAACGGCGCGACGGCTCTTTGCCCCTATCGCCTCGACCTATGAGAGGTGGGCTCGCATCCTCAGCCTCGGCCAGGATGGGCGCTGGCGCCGAGTCATGGTCGAAGGTCTTTCCCTGTCGGCCGATTGCAACGTGCTCGACGTCGCCGCCGGGACCGGTTCGATCACCCGTCTGCTCCAGGCACAGGGGCACCGGGTCACTGCGGTGGATCTCTCCGAGGAAATGCTCTGGAGCCACCCCGGACCGGGCCGGGTTCAGGCCCGGGCCGAGATGCTGCCCTTCGCCGCCGCCAGCTTCGACGCCCTCACCTTCGGTTATCTGCTGCGGTACGTGGAGAATCCGGTCGCCTGCCTGGCCGAGCTGACCCGGGTGGTCAGGCCGGGGGGAAGGATCGGGATGGTCGAGTTCGGCCTCCCTTCGGGAGTATGGAATCCGCCCTGGATGGTCTATTCCGGCTTGCTACTTCCGACCGCCGGGCGGCTGATCAGCCCCGGTTGGCATGAGGTGGGACGATTCCTCCGACGGTCGATCGAGGAGTTCCACGAGAGCTATCCCGATCCCACCTTGCTCTGGCGTGAGGCGGGACTGATCGATGTCGAGGTGAGACACCTCTCCCTTGGTGGCGGTCTTGTGATGTGGGGCCGTAAACCATGAAGCGGCCCGCCTATTACGCCCCAGTCGGGAGTGTTTCCGGGGACCTGGTGGCGGTGCTCCACCCTCCCTACACGGCTTGGCACCTCTCACACGTTGCAATTGGAGCGGCGCTCGCCCCACGGATCGATTGGCAGGTGCTGGCCGCAACCGTGCTCGCGTTCTTTCTTGGGACCGGTGTCGCCGCCCATGCCCTCGACGAAAAGCACGGGCGCCCGCTCCACACCTCCCTGAGCGACCGCAGCCTGACGGTGCTCGTCGTGGCCGGGTTGGTGGGCTCAATGGTCCTGGCAGCAATTGGAGCGGTGCGGCTCTCCCCCTGGGTGCTGGCCTGGGCTGTGGTGGGGGTGATCCTGGCGGCGGGTTACGCCCTGGAACGGCCGGCGGCCCTCCACACTCCGCTCGGATTCGCCCTGGCCTGGGGCGGGTTTCCGGTGCTTGTCGGCTATTGGGCGCAAACGCAGACGATCACCATCGCAGCAGTGGCGGTGGGGGGCGCAGCGACTCTCATTTCATTGGCCCAGCGAACCCTCAGCACTCCGGCCCGTCACTTGCGCCGCAACACCGA
>CAZPIZ010000174.1:0-4380 GCA_964586615.1 uncultured Acidimicrobiaceae bacterium
GGTTGAGAACCTTCGCCCGATCCCAGATCGGCATCTGTGACCAAACCCCCGAGTCGAAGGTTTCCCGAGCGACCGTGACGGCGCTATCGATGTCGGGCTCACCCGCCGCCGCCACCCGCGCAATAAGAGCGCCGGTGGCCGGGTTGATCACCTCGAGCGTGGCACCGTCGGCGGCTTCCACCTCCTTGCCGCCAAGGAGCAGGCCCCTATCAATCATCGGTCAACGGCTCACGAAAAGTCCATGTTCCATTGCATGGTCTCGGGACTCCATTGGTAGACCAGGTAGATGATCGACAGGATGAAGAAGGTCCACCCGAAGATGGTCCCTCCTCGGCTGCGGGGGGCGGGACGCATGAACGTCCTGGTCTTGTGTGCCCCGTAGCCGCGGATGTCGAGAGCCATGGCCTGGGTCTGCCCGTTGCGAAGACCCAGCACGAGCATGGCGAATGCAAGGTGCTTCATCCTCACCCATTTGCGCTTGATGGGGTTCGTGTCCTGACCCAGGTCACGAATGCGCTGGGTTATCGAGATCTCCCGGCCCATTTCCAGAAACGCCGGGAACAACACCAGTCCCAGAACCGGGGCGTGCACGAGCCTGTAGTCCCATCCTCGTTTGGAGAGATTCTGGACCAGATCGCTGGGGTGGGTTGTGAAAGCAAATGTCAACCCCGATACTCCCAGCGCCAGGAACCTAAGGGCAAGAAGGCCGCCAAATCCCAGCGCCGCCCAGGAGAGATCCTTGAATGGGGTTCGAAGCGCGATCTCGTCCGACCCCACCGTTGCCTGCCCTCCGTAGAAGAAGGGGAAGACGATCATCAGGATGATGATGAACGGGAGGATCACCTTTCCCAGGGTCCAATATGTCTTCAGCGGGACCGCGGTAAAGAATGCCGCAATCGCAAAACAGAATAAAAAGAGGCCGAGAGCGACATAGAGGTTGGTGTTGAAGATCGCCACGAATGAGACCCCGATCACGTAGAGAAGTTTCGATGAGGGTGTCATCCGGTGAAACGGAGATTCGGCCGCTCTAAACGCCAGTTCGAGGTTTGGCATCACTGATCTCCTTGAGTTCTCGGGTAAGTTCCAATGTGTCGAGCAGGGGCCGACCGATCAGTCGGCGCGAGAAACCGTGTATTGGTGGAGCCTTCAATTTGGCTTGGGCCAGGACGTCAGGCGAATCGAACAGCTCCGGAGGTGTACCTTCGTAGACGATCCTGCCGTCTGCGAGAACCGCGCAGCGGTCGGCGTACTCAGCCACAAGCCGCATGTCATGGGTGATGAACACAACCGCCGCCCCTTTGTCGGCGAGCTGACGCAGGAGTTGCATGAGACGCTGCGCCTGGTGATAGTCCTGACCGAAGGTGGGCTCGTCGAGAATCACAACATCGGGCTCGGCCACCACCATGCAGGCCACCGAGAGCCTCCGCTTTTGCCCGTGGCTCAACACGTACGGGCTCATGTCCTTGTGGTCGAGCAACCCCAGACCTTCGAGGAAAGACTCGACACGAGGCTTAGCTTCCGACTCGGTCAGGCCCAGGGCTCGCACCCCGTGGGCGATCTCGTCATAGACGGTGTTACGGATGAACTGTTTCTCGGGAACCTGGAAGATATAGGCGACCCGCTTGACGAGGTGAGCGAAGTTGTAGTCGGAGGTGGGCTTGCCTTCTACGAACACCGTCCCCTGATCCGGAGACAGGATGCCGTTGAACATCTGGGCGAGAGTCGACTTGCCGGAGCCGTTCTGCCCGACGATTGCCAGCAGCTCGTTGGAGAATGCCTGGAGATTGATGCCTTTGAGGACCTGGTCGCGGTCATAAGAGAAGGAGACATCTTTTACCTCGATGACCGGCGCACGGTCCGGAGGTTGGTCAGGAACAGTGCTCCCTCCGGGCCGCGCGGCATCGGCCGCCAATCGGCTGTCGGCATCGGCCGGGCTGTATGCGCCCAATGACTCAACCAGTTCGTCACCATTGAGCGGTATGCGAGAGACCGGTACCCCCGAGCGCCTTAGCTCCAGTGCGACCTCAACTGCTTGCGGGATCCAAAGCCCAAGATTGTCCCGCACCTCGAGCCCGTGCTCGTCAAGAAATTTCCGCGGGTCGCTGGGACCGTGGACGGTCTTGCCGTCGACCAGAAGTACTCGATCGACCCGGTCAAAAACCGCGTCCACCTCATGCTCGATGACGATGAGTGTCAGGTCCACGTGCTCCCGGATGCGATCGACGGCGTCGAGGACCTCTCCCGTGCCCACCGGGTCGAGATTGGAGGTGGGCTCGTCGAGGATGAGGACTTTCGGTTGCATGGCGAGCATCGCCGCCAACGCCACCCGTTGCTTCTCACCACCGGAAAGCTTGATCGTTGATCGCTCCCTGAAGCCCTTCAAGCCGACCAGGTCGAGAGCTCGATCGATGCGGGGATGTATGTCAGCCGGGGCCATCAGGTAGTTCTCGAGAGCGAACGCCACTTCCTCTTCGACGCTGAGCGTGACGATCTGGTCCTGAGGATTCTGGAAAAGCATGTTGACTAGCTGGAACCGCTCCCCCGGCTCGAGCTCTCGGCGATTGATCAGACCCCGCTCCGGGTGGGCGATCATGATCTTTCCCTGGTTGTGGCCTCCGAAGTAGTCCGGATAGATCCCGACCAGGTTCAAGGCAAGCGTGCTCTTGCCCGAGCCGCTGCGTCCGAGTACGAGGACGAACTCGCCCTGGGCGATCTCGAACGAAACGTTCTCGAGGGCTGGTTCGGCCTCTCCCTCCATGGGGATCTTGAACCAGAACGAATAATCCTCGACAACAAGGGCCGGCGGTCGTGTCAATGCTGCTCCCTTGGTCGTAGGGTTGAGCGCCGGAGGGCCCCGGCGCTCAACCGCTCAGGCACGTCCGATCAGGCGTGGGCGGTCTTGGCTGCCCCCCACGAGGGTGGCTGATCGACCGTAGGCACACCGGCCTTCTCGAGAGCTCTTCCCAGATACCAGGAGATTGGTCCCCAGATCAGGCCTCCGAGGAAGCCGACGATCACAGAGAACATTCCCCAACCGGCACCTTCTGCCAATTGGAATCCGCCTTGTCCGACGAAGGTTGCGATCTGGTTCATGGCTGCTGTCACCGCCAGGGAGATGGCGAACAGGAGCCTTCCTCCGTGCCATTGCATCAGCGAGAACACGACCATTCCGAAAATGGCCGGGAACAGGCCGTAAAACAGCAACACGGGGCCATCGGGGTCGCCGAAGAACCAGCGAACCAGATGCGTCACGAAAGCGCCCATGATGATCACCGAGGACCGCTTGCGCAGGTAGGCACCTGCATAGAAGAGGATCCAGGTGGTGCCGTTGTAGAACGCGTATATGGCGAAACCGGCCGGGCCGACCGCCCACACCGTTCTCTCCAGGAATCCCAGCGCACCGACGATTTCAATCGCGGCTTCGATGACACCGAGAAGAACGCCCACCACGATGTCCATCGTGTTGAGCTTCAAGTCCTCCCGGATGTCGTAATAGCCTCCGAAACTTGACCTCTCTGCCACTGTCATAGGCAGAACCTCCTCCTATAGGCCGTCGAAGCCTTGCGGCTCCTTGCTTCAGAACGCGGCGGGTGCCGCGCCATCGTCCCTCTCAAAACGTAGCCGTGGAACCTCCTTCAACGCGATTGGGGTAAACATCCGGACTCTGGGAGGCCGCCTGATCCAGCGACTCAACCTGATTGCGCAGGATCGAGTACCCACTGATCAGGTGAGCCTGAACCAGCGCCCTGACCGCCGCCGGTTCGCGTCTTTCCACTGCGGCGAGAATGAGCTGATGTTCGAGGTGAAGATCTGGTTGACCTCCATTGAGCCGCACCGCCGTGTACCGACGGGTTTGGGCTCGGGTCTGATCCAACAACGTCACCATGCGGGGCCGGCCCGAACGCCGGTACAACGTCCCGTGGAATTCGTCGTTGGTATCGAGCCACATCGCGTGCTCCTCGGTTGTGTCCATGACCCGGAGAAGACCCCGCATCGACATGAGATCGGCGGGTCGGACGTTGGGAACCGCCAGGGCCGAGGCCTCGGGCTCGATGGCGATGCGAATCTCATACAACTCGGTGAGGTCGTCGGCCGAGATCGGTGCCACCACGGCCGTGCGTCTCGGGAGCTGAAGAACCAAACCTTCGGCAACCAGTGTGCGGATCGCATCGCGAATCGGTATACGACTCATTCCGAGCGAAGAGGCGAGCTGTTCTTGGTGGAGCTTGGTCCCGGCCGCCAGAGAACCGGACAAAATCCTGTTGCGAAGCTCTTGAAGCGCTTCTTCAGCCGATGTCATCAGCCTGCCCCGTGTATGACCTGGTCCTCAGCGAATGCTGCACCATGTAGAATGTACGTATACAAGTTATGGGCGGCCGG
>CAZPIZ010000175.1:0-4370 GCA_964586615.1 uncultured Acidimicrobiaceae bacterium
CCTCGCTTTGAACACGACGCTTGTGGCGTCGGCTTCATTGCTGCGCGCGACCTGCAACCGTCGTACCGATTGACCCGGTTGGCGGTCGAATGCCTCATCCGCCTAGAGCACCGGGGGGCCAAGGCGGCAGACGGCACCGGCGATGGTTGCGGCATTCTCACCCAGGTCCCTTATCGGTTGCTCGCACGAGAACTTTCGGTGCGCGGTATCGCCGCACCACCCTCGGGTCGGCTCGGGGTGATGGCGATTTTCTTCCATCAAGGTCGGGCTGAATCCGACCGTCAAGTGATCTCGAAGGCGATCGACGGGGAAGGGCTTCGGCTCCTTGCCTACCGACCGGTCCCGGTACATCCGGCCGTCCTCTCACAGCGCGCCAAGGAGTCCCTGCCGCTAATCGAGCACGCCCTCATCGAAGCTCCCGCCGAATTGACCGAAGAGGAGTTCGAGCGTCGGATGTTCCTCGCCCGCAAAGTGGCCGAGAAGAGCCTCGGGGCCGGCACCACCGTGGTCTCGTCATCGGCCAGGACGGTTGTTTACAAGGGCCTCTTCGCTCCCAGCAACATGGCCGATTTCTTTTGGGATCTGGCAGACGCTGATTACGAGACGGCTTTTGCCATCTTCCATCAGCGGTACTCCACCAACACCTTCCCGTCCTGGGAGATCGCCCAGCCTTTCCGGGCGCTGGCCCACAACGGTGAGATCAACACCGTTGCCTCCAATCGGTCCTGGACCCATGCCCGGGAACGGGTGGCGACCTCCTCGGCGTGGGGAGATCGGCTGGCCGACCTGACCCCCTTCCTCCAGCCGGGTCAGTCCGATTCGGGGAGCCTCGACAACCTGTTCGAATTGCTGGTCCTTTCCGGCCGATCTCTGGTCCACGTGAAGGAACTGCTGGTGCCGGCGGCATGGGAGAACGTTGTCGATCTATCACCTGAACGGCGAGCGTTTTCCGAGTACCACGCCTTCCTCACCGAGCCGTGGGACGGCCCGGCTGGTGTGGCCGCCACCGACGGCATCAGCCTGGTGTCGTTCGTCGACCGCAACGGGCTCCGCCCGGCCCGTTGGGCGATCACGCCCAACGTGGTCCTGGTCGCTTCCGAAGCGGGAGTCTGCCCGGAAGAGGAGGCCCTGGCAGAACAGACCGGTCAGCTCGGTCCCGGCGAGATCCTTCTCTTCGACCGGACCACCGGATTGATCCAGTTCTCCGAGGAGATCAAGGAATCCCTGGCGGCGCAAGCCCCCTACGAGGAATGGATCGGAACCGAGACCTTCTACGTTCAGCAGCCCTTCGACGCCGTCGCCGACGATCGCTTCGATGCCGGTCGCCTCTGCCGCGTGTTTGGTTATACGCCCGAAGAGCGGCGGCTGATCCTGGCCGAGATGGCCGAGGGAAAGACCCCCACCGGCTCTATGGGCAACGACTCTGCTCTTGCCGCTCTGGCGGAGGAGCCCCGCCGACTCACTCAATTCCTCCATCAATTGTTCGCCCAGGTCACCAACCCGCCGATGGATCCAATCCGGGAACAACTCGTGATGTCGTTGCGGACGTACATGGGGCGACGGGCATCAATGCTCTCCGAGACCAACTCGACTGCCCACATAGTCGAGTTGTCATCTCCGATCCTCTCGGACGCCGAGCTTTCGTCGATCGTCCGCAGCTCGGATCCCAGGTTCTTCTCGTACTGGATCGCCGCCACCTGGCCCTCCCTTGAGGGGGCGCCGGGGATGTCCGCTGCAATCGAGCGGATCACCGAAGAAGCAGTCGAAGCGGTCACGGGGGGAGCCGCTCTGATCGTGCTTTCCGACCGAGAGGTTGACGCCGACAATGCTCCCATTCCGATGGTGCTGGTGGTCGGCGCTATCCACCACGCTCTCATCGAAGCGGGCATTCGAATCAAGGCTTCGATGATCGTTGTCTCCGGTGAGCCTCGCGACTCCCATGACCTGGCGATGCTGATCGCCGCCGGGGCGTCGGCCGTCAACCCCTACCTCGCCATCGATCAGGTGAGGGGTTTGGCCGAGGATGGTGTTGTCAACGTCGATCCGGTCGTGGCCCAGGAGAACTATCGGTCTGCTCTCCAGGCCGGGCTGCTCAAGGTCATGTCGAAGATGGGGATCTGCACGGTTTCCGCTTACCGCGGCTCTGAGCTCTTCGAGGTCATCGGCCTCGGTGAGGACGTGTGCGATCTCTCTTTCCGCAACGCTCCACGCCGTTTCACCGGGCTCAACCTCGAACAGGTGGCGACCCGGGTCCTCGTTCTCCACGCCCGCTACGTCGAGGGCGAGGAGTCGGTCGGCGGCTTTTACAAGCATCGGGGCAAAGGTGGGCTCCACATCACCAGCCCGGGTGTGGTCCTTTCTCTTCAGAAGGCCGTGCGGTCGGGGGAGGAGGCCGACTGGGATCATTACGTCGCTCAGATCCACAACCGGCCTCCTTCTGTGATCCGTGATCTGCTGACCGTGGTTCCTCGGACCCCGGTGCCGCTTGATGAGGTTGAGCCGGCCGAGCGGATCATGCGGAGGTTCGTGACCTCGGCCATGTCGCATGGTGCCCTTTCCAGAGAGGCCCACGAATCCCTGGCCGAGGCGATGAATCAGATCGGTGGCTACTCCAACTCGGGTGAGGGAGGCGAGGGCCCTGAGCGCTATGGGAGCCCTCGCAACTCAGCCATCAAGCAGGTCGCATCAGGACGCTTCGGGGTCACGCCCGCCTACCTTGCTTCGGCCGAGGAACTTCAGATCAAGATGGCTCAGGGGTCGAAGCCGGGTGAGGGTGGTCAGCTCCCGGGCCACAAGGTCACCGCCGAGATTGCCCGGCTACGGCATACGGAACCGGGCGTGACCTTGATTTCGCCACCGCCTCACCATGACATCTACTCCATCGAAGACCTGGCCCAGCTCATCTTCGACCTCAAATCGTTCTCACCAATGGCCCGCGTTTCCGTAAAGCTGGTTTCCGAGCCCGGAGTCGGCACCGTGGCCGTCGGGGTGGCCAAGGCTCAGGCTGATGCCATTCTCATTTCCGGAATGGAGGGTGGTACCGGAGCCTCTCCGCTCGAATCGGTCAAGCACGCCGGGGCGCCCTGGGAGCTTGGCCTGGCCGAAGCCCACCAGGTATTGGTTGCCAACGGCCTTCGGTCCCAGGTGGCGCTGGAAACCGATGGAGGGCTGCGGACCGGGCGCGATGTGGTGGTGGCCGCATTGCTCGGTGCCGAGCGCTTCGGCTTCGGGACCCTGCCCCTTCTCGCCGTTGGCTGCAAGATGGTTCGACAATGCCATCTGAACACCTGCCCGGTCGGCATTGCCACCCAGCGCGAGGACCTTCGGGCCAAGTTCACCGGGGCCGCCGACCATGTCGTGGTGCTGTTCAGGCTTCTGGCCGAGGAGGTGCGCCGTCACCTCGCCTCCCTGGGCGCTCGCAGCCTGGCCGAAATAATCGGACGAGCCGACCTTCTCGAGCCGATCGATCATCCTCTGGCCGGGGGACTCAGCAAACTGTTGGTCCGCGCCGAAGGTCGATCGCGGCACCAGGGTTATAAAAAGTCGTCCCCCTCACGTCTCAACGACCGGTTGGTGGAGGAGGCTCTCACCGCTGTCGAATCTGGTCATCCCATCGAGCTTTCATTCCCCATCTCCAACGGCGACCGCACCATCGGTGCCCGCCTCTCGGGGGAGATCGTTCGCCGGCGAGGATCGGAAGGCCTCCCGGCGGGAACCGTCCGGGTCCACCTGGCAGGCTGGGCGGGTCAGAGCTTTGGGGCCTTTCTGGTTGACGGGGTGGAACTGCGGCTGGCTGGTACCGCCAACGACTACGTCGGGAAGGGTTTGGGCGGTGGCCTGGTTGTTGTTAAGCCACGCCGGCCCAATGAGCTCATCCCTCAGGCCGCCGGGAACGCAGTGTTGTACGGCGCTACCGGCGGAACCGCCTTCCTGGCCGGCATGGTCGGTCAGCGCTTCGCAGTCCGTAACTCCGGGGCAACCGCCGTCATCGAAGGTTGTTCCGATCACGGCTGTGAGTACATGACCGGTGGGACGGTGGTGGTGCTCGGTTCGGTCGGCCGCAACTTCGCGGCCGGGATGACCGGGGGAGTGGCCTACGTTTGGGACCCGAAGGCGGTGCTGAACCGCTATCTGGCCGAGACCTCTCCGGCCAACCGCCGGTTGCTCGATCTGGAACGATTGGAGTTGCACGGTCTGGTTGATGCATTCCACGACGCCACTGCCTCTCCCACGGCGGCGGCGATCCTGGACGATTGGGAGCGCCAGGCCGACCGGTTCTGGGTTCTAAGGGCGAGTAAACCGATAGCTGTCGTGGAGCCTGAGAAGGTTGACTCTGCCGCCGGCTCGACCAGATGAGACGCCAGACGCCT
>CAZPIZ010000176.1:0-4308 GCA_964586615.1 uncultured Acidimicrobiaceae bacterium
ACCGCTTGTCGTTGCGCATCGACCAGCTGGTCGATGCCGCCCTTCGCCAGATCGAGCATCTGGTCAAGATCATCGCGACTGAAAGGGGCGCCCTCGGCCGTCCCCTGCACTTCGACCAGGAGGCCACGACCCGACATGACCACGTTCATGTCGACCTCGGCTCTGACATCGTCCTCGTACTCCAGGTCCAGCAGCAACTCTCCGTCGACCAGACCGACCGAGATGGCGGCGACCTGATCGACTATCGGGTTCCTGGCGAGAACGCCCCGGGCCACGCCGTCTTCAAAAGCATCGTGCAGCGCCACCCAGGCTCCGGTGATCGCCGCCGTTCTGGTGCCGCCGTCTGCCTGGAGCACATCGCAGTCGACCCGGACCATGCACTCACCCATTGCCTTCAGATCGACCACCGACCGCAATGCCCGTCCGATCAACCGGGAAATCTCCAGTGCTCGACCCTTCTGATATTGGTCCCGTCCAATTCGTTCGTTGGAAGAGCCCGGCAGCATTCCGTACTCGGCCGTGACCCATCCCTTGCCGCTGTCGCGCATCCAGCGCGGTACATCGGCCTCGATCAAGGCGGTGCAGAGCACTCGTGTTCGGCCCATCTCGATCAGCACCGATCCCGGTGTCATTTCGGTGAACCCCAAGTGCATCCTGAGCGACCGAAGCTCATCCCGGGGGCGTTCTCGTGTCACGTGTCAAACCTTCCTGGTGGCGCCCGGGACGGCAAGTTCCACCGGACGATCAAACGAGACTTCCGCCTCCGCCACCGAACGCGATGCTTCCAGGTGGGGAGGAATATGAGTGAGCATCAAATGCTTGGCTCCCACCTCCCTGGCTATCCGACCGGCCTCGATGGCCGTGAGGTGATAGGGATAATCGTGGTTGCCAGGCTCGCCCTGATAGCTCGCTTCGCACAAGAACAAGTCTGCCCCTTCCGCCGTCTTCATCCAGTCGCCCTGCGGACCGGTGTCGGCGCTGTAGGCCAGGACTTTGCCGCCTGTCTGCCATCGGGTCGCCACCGTCGGAACCGAGTGGTCGGATCGCCGAAAGGAAATCCCTACCCCGCCCACCACGGCTTCGTCACCGTCACCGACCGAATTGAATTCGAACGTCTCCGCCATCGCCCCATCCTCTTGATCGTCCACAAATCGGAGCAACTTGTCCGACACCGATGACGGGCAAAAGACCGGCACATGAGAGCGAGGATGCTCGCGGTAGCGGAAGGCATGAAATGCGGTGATGAGGTCGAGACAATGATCGGGATGCTCGTGAGAAAGCACGATCGCGTCCACAAGGTCGGGATCGATCGGAAGCGCCATGAACGTGCCGGGGCCGGCATCGCACCAGATCCTGGTGCTCTCGTGTTCTATGAGATAACCGGAAGCGGGCCGACCGGGAACCGGATAGGTTCCCGATGACCCGAGGATCGACAGCTTCAACTACTCCCCTGACACACTCCGTCGAGTGTAAGGCTCAAGGAGCCAGACGTTCGATCAGCCATTGGTCTCCGCTCCGCGAATAGCGGAAGCGGTCATGAAACCTGGCTTCACGACCCTGCCAGAACTCATAAGTTTGCGGTTCGAGGCGGTATCCACCCCAATGGGCGGGCCGGGGAACGTTGCCGTCGGGATGGCGACTCCGCATCTCCTCGAGACGCGCCTCCAGCTCCTCCCGATCCGCCACCACCTTGCTCTGTGGGGATGCCGCCGACGTCAGTCTGGCCTCGGGGGGCCGTGATGCGAAGTAGGCGTCGGAGAGGGCTGGGTCCACCCTCGACACCGTGCCTTCGATCCGCACCTGACGACGAAGTGGAACCCAGAGAAAGACCGCAGCCACGTTCGGGTTGTCTCCGATCTCGGTGGCCTTGCGGCTCTCATAATTCGTGTAGAAGTCAAACCCGCCCGGGCCGGTTCCCTTCAACAACACGGTGCGGGCCGATGGACGACCGGCTGCATCGGCCGTGGCAACAACGAAAGCGTTGGGCTCCTCGACCCTAGCCTTTTCCGCTTCGGACAACCATCGAGTGAACTGTACGAGGGGGTCAGCGTCGAGTTCGCTTCTGTCCAGAGGAAGATTGCGGTAATCGACCCGCATGCGCTCGAACATTGGATCCACTCTCGGAACGCTACCGCGTAGCCTGACGCACCTATGACCACTACCCCAGGGAGGTCTAATCGACAGCCCATCTCGACACTCATCTCGAGGGCTGTCCGCAGACGGTGCCCGAATTGCGGGAGCCCGGGGGCCTTTGTCGGCTACTGGAAGCTTGCGCCCCATTGTCCGGTCTGTGGCCACAAGTTCCTAAGGGAACCGGGGTACTGGGTTGGGGCTGTGATATTCAACACCACCCTCGTCATCGTTGCCTTCTTGCTGACCTTCGCAGTCTTCCTCCTGACAACCTGGCCAGAAGTCCCGTGGGATTGGCTCGCCCGAACTGCCATCGGGGTCACGATCATCGTCCCGGTGTTGTTCTATCCATGGGCCCAGACCATGTGGATGGCATACGACCTTTATGTCCATCCCCCCGAACCCCAGGAGATCGACGCATCGCTGGACCGACTCAAACCTGGGGGCTAGCAGCCGGTTTCTACAAACGCTTGGCGACCTCGTCGAGCATCACTTCTGTGGCCCCGCCCCCAATCGAATGGATTCGCACGTCCCGATACAGGCGCTCCACCGCGGTCTCTCTGATGTATCCCATCCCGCCGTGGAACTGAACACACGAGTAGAGGACTTCGTTAGCGAGTTCCCCCACGTACGCCTTCACCATCGAGACCTCCTTGACCGCATCCTCGCCACGCTCCATGAGCCAACCGGCGTGATGGACAAGCTGTCGGCCTGCTTCCAGCCGGGCGGTGAGCATGGCCAGGCGCTGCCGAACGGCCTGCTTATCGAACAGCGGCGACCCGAACGCTTTCCGCTGACGAGTGTGGTTGACAGTGAGTTCGAGGGCTCGGCTGGCCTCGCCGATCGCCTGCGCCGCGATGGCGAGACGCTCGTTCTGGAAATTGGTCATGATGTAGTAAAAGCCCCGGTTCTCCTTACCGATTAGATGGTCTTCAGGAATCCAACAGTCGCTGAAGGACAACTCGGCCGTATCAGAACAATGCCAGCCCATCTTCGGCAATGAGCGACTGACCGAGAACCCGCTGGTGTCTCGCGGTATAGCGAATATCGAGATGGCACGCGATCCCCTGGCGTCGGGGTGGGTACGGGCCGCCACAAACACGAGATCGGCGGTACCGCCATTTGTGATGAACATCTTCGATCCATTGAGCCGCCAACCCTCCCCGTCCCGCCGAGCCCTGGTTCGGATCGAGGCGACATCGGATCCGGCGTCGGCCTCGGTCACGGCGATTGCTGTGAGGGTCTCACCGGTGAGCATGCCCGGAAGCCAGCGCGTCTTCTGGTCGTCCGACCCGAAGTTGAGGAGGTATGGCATCGCCAGGTCGGTATGCACGAGAGCTGTGATCGAAAAGCCTCCGTAGGTTGACCGGCCGAGTTCCTCGGCAAAGGCGACCGACGCCAGCGGTCCCAGACCGACGCCTCCGTATTCCTCAGGAACCCGCAAACCGAAGAACCCGATGTCACCCATCTTCCGAAGAACGTCACGCGGGACCTGGCCCGCTTCCTCCCAGGCATCGGCGTACGGAAGGACATCCTCGTCAACAAAGCGTCGGGTCTGAGCCCGAATTGCATTCAGATCCTCGCTGTCGTAGATATCGGTCACAGTCTGAAGATAGGCCGCAACCGACCGGGAAGTCGCCAGTAACGTTGACGAGATGAGATCGGCCTCGACGATGGTGGTGGTCGTGGCAGAAACGGCCGGGCCTGCCATCGTCCGCCTCGCCGAGGAAGCCGCCAACGTGGCGGTCGAAGCGATAGGCGACCTTCCTGATTCGTGGGCCGAAGCTGCGGCTTTGACCCGAGCAACATGGGATAGGGCGGTCCGCCATCGCCTGATCTACACGGTCGTCGATATTGACCCACTGGCTCCGGTGGTGATGGAATGGTCCCGGCGGCTCTTGGGCCAGGAGCACGAGTTGGAGCTTGCGATCGGTGCCTCCAATCCACCCGATCCACCCGACTTCTACCTCGTCGACGAACGGCTCGGGCCTCCCCTGGTCGACTGGTACCTCGGACATCTCCGCGGCCTTTCACCGGGCCGGGTCATGCCCGTAAGGCTCGAGCCGGGGGCGATAGCGCAAGCGCTGGGATCGCTCGGGTACGGGCGCCCGTTTCCCAGCGGCAAAGACCTGGCCGCCACCGCCCGCGACTTCGTCCCGTTGCCGGGTCTTTCGACCG
>CAZPIZ010000177.1:0-4280 GCA_964586615.1 uncultured Acidimicrobiaceae bacterium
CTACCCGAACAACTCTCGCCAGCTAGCCACTCAGCAAGGATGCCGTCTGCCAGCGCTGGTCAGTTGCAGCAAACCCAACCTGAGTGCGGTGCCTCGGCGAGCATGGATGGATGATTTCGACTGGGCACTGAAAGCGCGTCGGTCATCGACCCCTTCGGGAGAAGCCAAAACCGCCGAATACGACAAGCAGAACCACGATAAGGATTACCCATCCGGTGGTGCTCATTTCTTCCTCCTTGATGCTTATGTGCGAGGCGAGGTTTACCACTCAAAGGTACCCGGGCTTCCCGATCATCAAACCTCGTTTTCTGGCTGAGGATCATTGCACTGCCCGCCGTTGGAAGGCACGGGATTAGTTCCTCTTCGCCGCCAGTCCTCCGATCCGATCTTCCCGGTTGGTGACGTCGACCGACGGTTAGCCGCTCAAACCCTGGTCGTGGGTGTCATCTCACCGGATGGAGCGCCGCTGGCATTCCCCTTGGAGGAGGCACGGTCTGCCCTGGCTCGAGGTGAGGAAATGACATCGAAGGCGTTCGCCTCTTTCCGGACGGCAGCGGCTTTCCGAGTCGCAGACCAGGATCGAGATTGTGGCCCATCAAGCTTTCTGGTTTGCGTGGCGCCAGTTCCACCTAGCCACAGTGGTCCGGGAGGCATCAAACAGTTGGATCGAGCCTGGCCAACGATCTGAGACAGTATGGTCGCCACATGCCCGCCGATTTCACTCTGATCGATCAGTCCGAGAAACCATGGGCTCTTTCCGATCACCTCGACGCCGCGGCGATGTTGGTATTCCTGCGTGGCGATTGGTGACCCTATTGCAACGGCCAGCTGGTCAGCTTGGCGATGCGACACCAGGACTTTCTCCTTGCCGGCGCCCGCATATTCGCTATCTCGGTTGACCCGCCCGAACGGAATGCCGCCATGGTCGAGAAGCTATATGTGCCGTTTCCCTACCTCTCCGACCCTGACCGGTCGCAGGCCATCACAGGCTACGGGGTCGCCGACGAAAGGGATGAACGCCACATCGCCCGCCCGGCGCTCGTGGTGGTAACGCCCCAATATGAAGAGGCGTTTCGATTCGTCTCCCGTGACTTCGCCGACCGTATGCCCGAGGACGACGTGCTTGCTGCCGTCCAACGGTTGAACCTTCCCTCCACCACCCAGGAACCGCCCGAGCTGGGGACAGCCGAACCGGGCCCGCGCTCGCTGTCTCCCTCCAACCTGCGGATCTATTTTCGGGGTGCTCGTTTTGCTGCCCAGGCGATGGGCTTGCGCCACGGGCACTATGCGGAGGAGATCAAGTTGGACTCAAAGGCATATGTAGCCGAGATGGATCGTTACACCGCTGCCCTCGACTGGCTTCGTGAGCAGACGGGATCCTGAGCCGGTGGTTTCGGGATGATGCATGGGTACGCAGAATCAGTAAGCGAGGATCGGTGAGCCGCCTCTTGTTCCTGTCGGATGACCCCAACACCAGCTGCGCCTTTCTGTGCAAGGGTCAGAGGCGTGGATTCGTGTTGGAAGCCAGGCGGGTTGGCGTCCAGCGACCGACCGCCTGCGGCTCGTTCTGGGATCGCGTGGCTATCTGACAGACGTCGATGGCAAAGGCGAGGTTCATGACCAACAGGCTGGCGAACATGATGACATACAGGGTCGGTTCCTTTTCGCGGAATCCGAACTACATAGGTCAGTCCGGGCGCTACTCCTCTTCCATTGCTTGTGCCAACCGCCGCTCGAGGTACCGGCGCTCTGCCGCATTCTGGGGCATGGCCAGCGCTCGTTGATAGGCGGCGACCGCCTCCCGAGCTCGGCCCGAGCGACGAAGCAACTCGGCCCTGGCCGCATGAAACATGTGATGGGTACGTAGGCGTGGATCGTCGGCAAGCTGGTCGATCAGTTCGAGCCCCCGATCCGGTCCATCGCGCATCGCCAAGGCCACGGCCCGGTTGAGGGCTATAACCGGAGAAGGTGAGACTCGATAGAGAAGGTCAAATAGCCCAACCATCTCCACCCAGTCGGTGCCTTGGAAGGTGGATGCTTCGGCGTGGAGGGCAGCGATGGCGCCCTGGAGAACATAGGGTCCCGGTCGCCCACGCTGAAGTGCGGCTTGGACTTGGCTCAGGCCCTCTCGGATCTCATCCTGATCCCAGCCGCTCCGGTCCTGATCCTCAAGCAACACCAGATCACCGCTGGCGTCAACCCGGGCGACCCTGCGTGCGTCGTGCAAGAACATCAAGGCGAGGAGCCCCCGGGCCTCAGGCTCGTCGGGCATGAGCTCAACCACGAGCCGACCAAGGCGGATGGCCTCAGTACACAGTTCACTCCTGATGAGTGCTTCACCCGAGGAAGCGGCGTAGCCCTCGGTGAATATCAAATAGATCACCGCCAGCACCGAATTGAGACGGTCGGGCAGCATGTGATCGGGCGGCACCTCGAAAGGGATCCCTGCCACCCTGATCTTTTTCTTGGCCCGTACCAGTCGCTGACCCATTGTTGGCTCAGGGACCAGGAATGCCGAGGCGATCTCGGGCGTCGTGAGTCCGCCCAGGGTGCGCAATGTCAATGCCACCTGTGCCTCTGTCGCCAGCGCCGGATGACAACACGCAAACATCAGCCGAAGCCTGTCATCAACCAACTGGGAGCCGGCGATGTCTTGGAATGGGTCGACGCTCATCGAGGTCTCTGCAATCAGGTGCTGTTTGGCGGCAAAGGTGCGATCACGGCGAATTCGGTCAATTGCCTTGTTGCGAGCGGTCGTGATCAGCCAGGCAGTGGGATCGGATGGAAACCCGTCGGTACGCCAGCGGGTCAGCGCAACGAGCCAAGCCTCCTGGAGAGCGTCTTCGGCCGAATCGAGGTCGCGTAGCAGCCTCACCAGGGCGGCCAGAGCCCGGCCCCACACCTGGCGGTAGAGCCGGGCGGCGTCCGCATCGAAATCGTCAGCGGTCAACGCCCGATCGGAGTCACGCGATTCCGGCACGCTCCAATATTGCCTGCTGATACTCCTCGCCGAATTCGGCGATGGGCCGAAGTTCTATCGATCCGGTTCGGGCACCGGGGCAGGCGGCGGCGATAGCGATCGCCTCATCGAGATCCTTGACTTTGAGAACGTAATAGCCGCCGAGGATCTCAGCAGTTTCGGCGAATGGCCCATCGGTAATCAGAACCTCTGTTCCGCGAAGCCGAACCGTGGTGGCAGTCTCAGTGCCCTCGAGAGCCTCGCCGGCTTCCATCACCCCCCGACGGAGCAGGTCGGCGGTGTATTCCGTGTACCCCTCCATCGAAGCAGCCAGCTGTTCCGTGGTGAGGGATGGATCCCGTTGGGGTCCGTAGATAAGCAGCAAGTACCGCATGTCCTCTCCTAAATCCGTACCCGGCGTTCTTCGCAATGGGCATCATGTCTTCCAAGGACGAACGGACGATCCAGGTTTCGACACCTTTCTTTGTCATTCGGCCCATGCATGGCGCCGCCCGCCCGGCCACGATAAGCCACCCGATCGATTCATGTTCACAATGCGGCCTGGCCCTCGATCGAATCAGGGGTGACGTACCTCTAGCTGGTGACCTCCCGTCGAGACCACTCGGCGCTGGCCTACCCGCGGGCAGATATCTGCTGCACGCCCCAGCCGTTGCCATCCGGATCGCTGAAGAAGACAAACCCGACGTTGTCGAGAGCTTCTCCTCCACGACTTAGGCGACTTGAATCCCCGTCGAGCACCTGGATCTCGCTGACCTCCACCCCTCGCTCGACGAGATGGGCACGCGCAGCGTGTATGTCTGAGACAACCAGCTGCAACCCCTGGAGGGAGCCCGGAGGCATGTACGCGATCCCTTTCCCTACGACGATCGAGCAGCCCGAACCGGGAGGAGTCAGCTGGACGAAATGAACATCATCGCTCACCCTGGTGTCATGGTCCACGTTGAAGCCAATCTGTTCGGCGTAGAAGGCCTTGGCCCGGTCCACGTCCGACACGGGGACCACGACCACTTCGAGTGTCCAATCCATGTTGCGTCTTCCTTTCGATTCGTGAGCACAGCCCGATGCTTCGCTCCATACCCGCAGTCTTGTTTGGCGGTTCGTTTCTTTTGGGGAGGGGATGGCTTGCGACGGTGGCGCCGGAGTTACCGCTCCCTGACCTCGAGAACCGAGGGAAGCCTTCGGGCTCTAGAGGTGATCCGGCATCGTCAGGCGGCTGGGTTATTAGCCGGCGATCTGCTCCCAGGAAGGTGGACACCATACGGCTTCAACCCCAGTTGAAAGTCAAGAGGCGACCCCGGAC
>CAZPIZ010000178.1:0-4272 GCA_964586615.1 uncultured Acidimicrobiaceae bacterium
TGTTTTGGCGCGGCGAAGCCGTGCCAGGGCACGGTTGTGCCGCGCCAGAACGGTTTCCTCACCGGGCCGCCCAGCTCAAGGGGTCCTTTAGACATCTCCGGCCACTACCCGGGGTTGCTGGTCAGGATCTCGGTGAGGGTTCGGACCGCTTCCTTCGATTCGCGTTCGACCCGGCGCTTGAGGACCAGCATGTCAATCAGCTTGAGCACAAGCCCCGCCGGCTGGTAGTCGAAGATCCGCGTAAGCCGGGTGCCCCCCTGATGGGGCCACATCTCGTAAATGATCGTGCCCTTTGATTGACCAGAGACACCTTCGATCCTCCAGAGGCGGGGCTCCTCACGCTCGACGACCTTGAAGATCACGGAGCCCACTCGGCCGGCCAACTTGTACTTAGCCGTGATCTCCTCACCGACCAGGGACGAATGGTCAGCCCCGGATCCATTGACCGAAATCACCGCAGGCTGCCAGTGGAGCCAGTTGGCGGCGGTGGTGACATAGTCGAACACCTCGGCCCGGGGCCGAGCGATCAGCGATTCTGTGACGAACCTCGTCAACCGTGTGCACCTCTATCCGAGGGTCTTCCTCACCGTTTCATGGATGCGGTCGACCGATGGGATCGCCAGGTCTTCTAGCGAATCCGCTGCCGGGAGCGGAATATGTGGGGTGGTGATCCGAACCACCGGCCCGTCCAGATCCCAGAAGGCCTCTTCTGCAACTATGGATGCTATCTCGGCACCCCACCCGCACAAGCGCGGGTTCTCCTCGACGGTGAAACAGTGGCTGGTCTTGGCAACGGAGGCGAGGATTGCCCGGGTGTCGAGGGGGACCAGAGTGCGGAGATCGATGACCTCAGCTGAGATCCCATCGTCGGCGAGACGTTCCGCCGCCGCCAGGGCCCGGGGCACCATGAGGGCGAGCGCAATGATGGTGCAATCGGTTCCCTCCCGAACGATCCGGGCCTCGCCCAGCTTTCCGACAATCTCGCCTTCGGGCACCTGAGCTTTGGTGGCCATCAGTGACTTGTGCTCGAAGAAAATGACTGGGTCGGGATCTCGGATCGAGGCGGCCATCAACCCCACAACGTCCTCTGGCGTTGAAGGTGCAACCACCTTGAGACCCGGGATCATCATGCACCAGTTCTCGACGCTCTGGCTGTGCTGGGCGCCGAAGCGTGAGCCTCCCCCGTTGGCAGTGCGAATCACCACCGGGATCGTCAACTGACCTCCGGTCATATATCGGCTCTTGGCCATCTCGTTGGCCACCAGGTCGAAACAGACGGCCAGGAAGTCCGAGAACATGATTTCGGCGATCACCGGGATTCCCGTCATCGCCGCGCCCATTGCCGCCCCCAGAATCGCCTGCTCGGAGATGGGGGTGTCACGGATGCGCTGGGGCCCGAACTGATCGAGCAACCCGACCGTGGTCTTGAACACACCCCCGGCGCCGGCGATGTCCTCACCCAGCATCACCAGATGGGGGTCACGGCGCATCTCCTGGGCAATGCCATAGGCGACCGCCTCGCGGTAGGTCAGTTCCGCCATGCCGATCCCCCGTCTGCCCACACATCGGTCATCAAGACCCCCTCGGACGGCTTCTCGCCGCTCTTGGCGAACTCGGTTGCTTCGTCTACCCGACGGGCGACATCCTGGGTGATAGTCGTCAACTGGCCCTCGGGGACGCCCAGACGCAACATGCGCTGGTGATACATGGGGATCGGATCACGCCTATTCCAGGCTTCCACTTCGGCGGCCGGTCGATACTTGCCGGGGTCGGCCCGGGAATGCCCACCATGGCGGTAGGTCAAAGCCTCGATCAGCGCCGGGCCCTTCCCCCGCCGGGCCCTGTCTACGGCGGTACGAGCCGTCACGTAGACGGCGTCGGCGTCGTTGCCATCGATCAGGATCGGCTCGAGGCCATAAGCAGAGGCCCGGCCGGCGGCAGGGTTGGGGACCGCAGTGACCAGGTCGATGGGGGTGTACTCCATATAGAGGTTGTTCTCGCACACGAACACGACCGGAAGGTTCCATACGACCGCAAAGTTCAACGCCTCGTGGAAAGCCCCGATGTTGGTGGTGCCGTCGCCGAAAAACGCCACCGCTACCTGATCGGTGCCGCGCAACTGGGCGGACCAGGCAGCACCGTTCGCCACGCAGAGATGGGCGCCGATGATGGCGTAGCTGCCCATCATCCCGTGCTCCACCGAAGTGAGATGCATCGATCCACCTTTGCCACCGAGGATGCCGTTTGCCCGACCGAGCAATTCGGCCAGTACCGGCCCTAGGGCGGCGCCACGGGCGATGGTGTGAGCGTGTCCCCGATAGGTGGCGAACGTGTAGTCGTCTGGTCTCAGCGCCAGACCGAAGCCGGTGGCGATCGCCTCCATGCCTAGCGAAAGATGGGAGGTCCCCTTGACCAGGTTCTGCATGAACATGTCGTAGGCCCGCTTCTCGAACTGGCGCAACACCTGTTGCAACTCGTACATCTTCACCCTGGTGTCCAGCGGGATCTCAAGCCGGTCGTTGGAATGGTCGACCGGATCGGGGAGGCGGGGCGGGCGGGTCGAGTAGTCGAGCAAGGCCTCCAGCTTTTGGCCGTCCGGTCTTTGACCGGAATCCGACTCAGTACTCATTGGCAACCATCAACTCCTCGCAAGGAAAGAGGGTGATGATCTTGGGCCCTTCAGCGGTCACAACCATCTCCTCTTCGATCCTTGCGGCCGAGCGCCCGTCCTTGGCAGGAGCGTAGGTCTCCAACGCGAAGAGCATGCCCTCTTTGATCTCGATGGGATTGTCGAGCGAATTGAGACGGCTGATGATGGGACGCTCGTGGAGACCAACTCCCACCCCGTGGCCGAACTGAAGGCCGAAGGCGTCCATCTCGTCGTCGAAGCCGAACTCCTCGGCCTTAGGCCACACCTTCGCCACCTGATCGGTGGTATTGCCCACCTTGACCTGGGCGATGGCGGCGTCCATCCACTCCCGCGACTGCTTGAACGCGTCGCGCTGGGCCTGGGTCGCCCGTCCGACCACGAAGGTCCGGTAGTAACAGGTCCGGTAGCCGTTGAAAACATGGATGATGTCGAAGTAGGCCTGGTCGCCGGGACGAATCAGCCGATCCGAGAAGACGTGAGGGTGGGGAGTGCAGCGCTCGCCGGCGATCGAATTGATGGCCTCGACAAACTCCGAGCCCATCTCGAACAGACGGGCATGGGCCAGCGCCACCACGTCACTCTCTCGAACCCCGGGCTTGAGGAACTCGAAGATGTCCTGGTAGACGCCATCGACCATGGCGCAGGCCTGGGTCAACAGGACGATCTCATCCGGGCTCTTGATCTCCCTCGCCATCATCATTGCCTGTTGGCCGTCGGTTACGTTGAGACCTTCCTTCTGCATGGCCAGGAAGACCCCGGTCTCTGCCATGTCGACACCGAGAGGCTCCCCTGCGATTCCCGCGTCACGCAAAGCGGCGGCAATCTCGGCGGCTGCCTTGGCGTGGAGACCGCTTTCGGGGCCTATCGCTCCCTGGAGACCGGTGTTGCCGGCGACCGAGTTCTCCTTGTCGTACAACGAAGGAAGCTGAAGACGATGGGCCTTGGCGGCCGAACCGAAGTCCCAGACCTTGGGCCGGCCATTGCGAGTGATGAGAGCCCAGCGTTCGCCCTTGTTGAACGCCCAATAGCCGATCTGAGTGGCGGTCGCATAGCGGATGTTGGAGGTCTCGAACAGGAGCAGCGCCCCCAATCCATGCTGGTCGAGCTGCTGACGAACACGATCGAGGCGGTAGGAGCGAAGGCGTTCGAAATTGACCCGCTCCTCCCAGTCGACCCCCATGACTCCGGGCGACCAGGTGGTCGCCACCGGAAACTCTTTAGGCAAAGACCTCTCCCTCCATCGTTGTGCCTGGCCTCGTTGTTTTTGGCCTCTCGGCGGTCGAATCGCCGACCACCCGGGACCGGCTGCCAAACGTTTGGATTGTGTAGCGAGGGACCCCTCATGTCAAACCTTCCCGCCCGCTCTTTTCCACCCCAACCGCGCCGTTGCCATCGGCTGTTGCGGACTTGGCGATCAGGTTCTATCTTCCGATCAGGAAGTCATGCAAGCGTTTGTCTGGCGTATCGCCCGGCGCCGGTTGACCGCCAGCACAGAATCGAGCACCGAATTGTTCGGCCCCAGGGCCGGCGGATCGGAATCCGAGGCCATTTAACGGACGAAAGGAGGAAATATGGCGGCGAAGAGGACGCTGCTCGAGGGTGGCACAGTCCAGAGCCTCGAT
>CAZPIZ010000179.1:0-4233 GCA_964586615.1 uncultured Acidimicrobiaceae bacterium
TCGACCGACTCGAAGGTGAGCTGATCGGCTCCCTCCTCGATCGTCACCAGAACCGTTGATCCGGCCTTGAACGTACCCAGGAGCACCCGTTCCGACAATGGGTCCTCGAGCAATCGCTGGATCGCCCGGCGGAGCGGCCGTGCGCCCATTTCCCGGTCGTATCCCTTGTTGCCGAGGAAACCCTTGGCGTCGTCGGTGAGGACCAGATCAAGACCCTGGCTGGCCAACTGGGTCCGGACCCGTGCCAGCAGCAGATCGACGATCGACTTGATCTCTTCGAGGGTCAGCTCGTGGAACACGATGATCTCGTCGATACGGTTGATGAACTCTGGGCGGAAATGCCGTTTCAGCTCCTCGGTCACCTTGCCCTTCATCGCCTCATAGGTGACATCGTCACCGTCGGTGTGGAAGCCCACCGACTTCTTGCGAATGTCACGGGTACCGAGGTTGGACGTCATGATGATGACGGTGTTCTTGAAGTCGACCGTCCGACCCTGGGCGTCGGTCAGACGCCCATCCTCCAGAATCTGGAGCAGGGTATTGAAGACATCCGGATGGGCCTTTTCGATCTCGTCGAACAGGACCACCGAGAACGGCTTGCGACGAACTGCCTCGGTCAATTGGCCGCCTTCGTCGTAACCGACATAGCCGGGGGGTGAGCCGACCAACCGGCTGACCGTGTGCTTCTCCATGTACTCAGACATGTCGAGCTGGATAAGGGCGTCCTCGTTCCCGAACAGGAACTCGGCCAGAGCCTTGGCGGTCTCGGTCTTGCCGACGCCAGAGGGCCCAAGGAAGATGAAGGAACCAGAGGGCCGCTTCGGGTCTTTGAGCCCTGCCCTTGTCCGGCGGATCGCCTTCGACACAGCCACGATTGCGTCGTGTTGTCCCACGATCCGAAGGTGAAGCTCCGCCTCCATATGGACAAGACGGGCGGTCTCCTCCTCAGTCAGGCGATGGACCGGGATCCCGGTCCACTGTGCCAGCACTTGGGCGATTTCCTCTTCACCGACGACCCAGCCGGTATCGGCACCTGTCTCGCGCAGGTTCTGCTCCCGTTCGATCCGGTCGGCCAACAGCGAACGCTCCTGATCGCGGAGCTGAGCCGCCCGCTCGAATTGTTGGGAAACGATGGCTTCACTCTTTTGGCGGCGGATGTCGGACACCTTCTTGTCGATCTCGGCCAGGTCGGGGTCATGGGATGACCGAGAGATCCGCATGCGGCTGCCGGCTTCGTCGATCAGGTCGATGGCCTTGTCGGGGAGGTGCCGGTCCGAGATGTAACGGTCGGCCAGGTTGGCGGCGGAGACGATGGCATCGTCGGTGAATCGCACCGAGTGATGCGCCTCGTAGCGGTCCTTCAAACCCATCAGGATCTGGATGGTGTCGGCGACCGATGGTTCATCAACATGCACAGGCTGGAAGCGGCGCTCGAGCGCCGAGTCCTTCTCGAGATACTTGCGGTACTCCTCGATGGTCGTGGCGCCGATGGTCTGCAACTCACCCCGAGCCAGCATCGGCTTGAGGATCGAGGCGGCGTCGATCGCACCCTCTGCCGCTCCGGCCCCGACCAGGGTATGAATCTCGTCGATGAAGAGGATGATGTCGCCTCGGGTGCGGATCTCTTTGAGCACCTTCTTCAGGCGCTCTTCGAAATCACCGCGGTAGCGAGAGCCGGCCACCAGAGCGCCCAGGTCGAGCGTGTAGAGCTGGCGGTTGTGCAGCGTCTCTGGAACCTCGTTGGCGACGATCCGCTGGGCCAATCCTTCAACGATGGCGGTCTTGCCCACACCCGGCTCACCGATCAGAACCGGATTGTTCTTGGTCCGACGAGAAAGGATCTGCATCACCCGCTCGATCTCGCGGTTGCGACCGATGACGGGATCGAGCTTTCGCTCCCGCGCCATCTGGGTGTAGTTGCGGCCGAACTGGTCGAGGACGGTCGAGCCCGAAGGGGCCGATTCGCGGGAGGAGGAAGGGCTACCTGCGCTGGCCTGCTCCTCAGTACCACCGGACCCGTTGAGAAGCTGGATCACCGAGTTACGAACCTTGGTGAGCTCGGCGCCAAGCTTTTGCAGAACTTGAGCGGCGACACCTTCGCCCTCGCGGATCAAACCGAGCAGGATGTGCTCGGTACCGATGTAGTTATGACCGAGTTGTAGCGCTTCCCGAAGCGACAGCTCGAGGACCTTCTTGGCGCGTGGCGTGAACGGAATATGACCGGTAGGAGCTTGAGCACCCTGGCCGATGATCTCGACCACCTGATCACGGACGGCCTGGAGGTTGATACCCATTCCTTCGAGGGCCCGGGCTGCGATGCCTTCGCCTTCGTTGAGTAATCCAAGGAGGATGTGCTCGGTGCCGATGTAGCTGTGATTGAGGAGCCGCGCTTCTTCCTGGGCCAGCACCACGACCCGGCGGGCTCGATCGGTGAAGCGCTCAAACAATTCGGACTCTCCTAAAACTCTCTAATGCCCCTGGCGAGGTAGGGGGATTATACCGCCGAGGGCAGTCAATCCTCAGACGACGTTCGCGACAGTCGCCGACGCCCCCTTTATCGGTACGATGACCGTAGCGCTGATGACCGATCTGCACGATCTGATTCGATTGCCCCATGTCTGGGACCGGCTGGCCGAGGTGGAGGAGCGACTCCTCGAAGCGGCCACCTCGGACGACCCTTATTTGACCAAGATCGCCCAGCATCTCTTGCTCGCCGGAGGCAAGCGCTTCCGTCCCCTGCTCGCCTTGCTGGCGGCCGAATTCGGACCCGCCCCCAAAGACCGGCGTCCGGTCGAAGCTTCGGTGTCGGTGGAACTCATTCATGTCGGCAGCCTCTATCACGACGATGTAATCGACGAATCCGACGTTCGGCGGGGAGCACCCTCGGTAAACGCCAACTGGACCAACACCGTGGCGATCCTGGCCGGGGATTTCCTAATGGCCAGGGCGTCCGAGGTTGCTGCTACCTACCTCTCGCAGGAATCTGTCCGCCTCCTGGCGGTCACCTATGCCGAATTGGTCGAGGGTCAGACCCGTGAACTTCAACTAATTGGATCGCTGAATCATTCCCTGGCCGATTACGAGCGGGTGATCGCAGGCAAGACGGCTTCGCTGATCCGAACCTCGGCCCGGCTGGGGGCAATGGCCACAGATGCCGAGCCTGCGGTGGTCGAGGCCCTGACCACCTGGGCCTGGGAGCTGGGAATGGTATTCCAGCTAGCCGACGACGCCCTCGATCTGGTCGGTACCGAAGACAGCCTCGGTAAACCGGCCGGGTCCGATATCCGTGAGGGCAAGTTCACCCTCCCGGTGTTGGCGGCAGTCGAGGACGAGAGCGGGACACGGCTCCGCCAACTTCTCTCGGCGCCCCGGCCCTACACCGACGAGACGGCTGAAGAGGCGATCAGACTCCTCCGTGACGGTGGCTGGGTCGACCGGGCGATCGACACGGCGCTCGCCCGGGTCGAATCGGCCCAAAGGACTCTGGAGACCCTTCCGGACGTGCCTGCCAGGTCGGTCCTGGCCGGTCTGGGCCGTTATCTGGTCGAGCAGGTGGAGACCGAATGGCACCGCTGACCGGGCGGGTTCTGGTCCGACAAGGGTCCGGCAACTCTCAAGTGCCCCTTTTTTCGTCCGATTCACTAGTTGGTCGACTCCTGAACCGAGAATCAAGCAACGCCGGATCATGCCCCATCTCAGAGACGCTGAAACCCTCGAACAAATCCTCGCGGAGAAGGATGAGGAGATCCGCCGCCTGCGAAGCATTGTCGACTCGTTTCTATCGGTCGACATCGACACCGGGTTGCTGAACCGCAACGGGTTGATTGACGCGGTGAAGCGGGCCCGACTCTGGTGGGACCGCAGGCGCGAGCCCTTCGGGGTGATGGCAGTGCGGTTCCCCGATATGGTCGATCTCAGCCCGGCCCATACAACCGACCTCGCCTCTCGAATCGCCACGGCCCTGTCTGACACGGGACGGGCGGTAGATGACACCGGTCGGATCGATGAGCGAACCTTCATCATGGTGCTCAGAGAGTTTCAGCGGCACGGGGCGATGACGGTCGTGTCGCGCATGCGAATCGCCCTGCGGGAAGCCATTGCCGATCCGTCGGTGACCGCCGACCTTCGATTCGGCCTGGTGGTGGCCGTCGAAGGCGACGCTTCCAGCCCGGACGACTACATCAACATGGCGGTATCGGCGGCCGAGCAAGCCGCACCCGACGTCCCAAGATT
>CAZPIZ010000180.1:0-1506 GCA_964586615.1 uncultured Acidimicrobiaceae bacterium
TCACTCCCCCCTCGACCTCGCAGAGCCTCGGTCGGTCCCCCTTTGTGTCATTGTGAGGGGGGACAGGGTTCGACGTAGAACGTGGAGCGTATTACGTAGAACTTGACCGCTTCGAAGCGGCGGCCAGGGTGTTGACCAGAAGCATTGCTCGGGTCATGGGGCCGACCCCCCCGGGGACCGGGGTAATGGCCCCGGCCAATTCCAAAAGCCCCTCAAAGTCGACGTCACCTACCAGCGTGCCGTCGGGCAGGCGGTTGATTCCGACATCGATGACCGTTGCCCCGGGCCGGACATGCTCTGCTGTGATCATCCGGGGGGCTCCAACGGCGGCGACCACGATGTCGGCCTGACGGGTCAACTCGGCCAGATCCCGGGTTCTGGAGTGGGCCACCGACACCGTGGCATCGGCTCCCCGGGCTGCGAGCAGGAGAGCCAGGGGGCGGCCAACCAGAAACGAACGGCCGACGACCACCGCCCGGGCACCCGAGGTAGGGATCGAGTAGTGCTCGAGGATCCTCATGACACCAGACGGGGTGCAAGGACGAAGACCGGGTTGATCGAGCACCAACAACCCGAGGTTGAAAGGATGGAGCCCGTCGGCGTCCTTTGACGGGTCGATGGTCCGGACCGCCGATTTCCCATCGAGGCTGCCCGGGAGAGGCAGCTGCACCAGGATCCCGTCAACGACCGGGTCGTTGTTGAGAGAGCGGATCAGCTCTTCAAGCTCTCGCTGGGAGACGGTGCCAGGTAAATGATGGTGAATCGAGATCATTCCGACCTCCTCGGCATCCCGACGCTTGCCGCGGACGTAGACCTGGGAGGCGGGGTCTTCGCCTACGAGCACGGTGGCCAAACCTGGTGATCGACCCAGCTTCTTCACGCCGGTCGCCACCTCGGCTTTCACGGCCGCGGCGACGGCTTTTCCATCGAGGATGGTGGCGGACATGAGGCGATAGTAAAGGAGAGGGTGGCGCGGGATCGTTATACGTGGTACCGGAGATGAACTGGGAGACCGCAGCCAACAGCGTCAGTTGCCGATCTGGCCCGCAGACATCATGTGCGATCCAACATCGCCGATCTGCAGCGACGAGAAGCGGATCCCACCCGAAGGAGGTGGTGAATCCTTTGTGAGAGGTGTCTTTGCAGCGAGGCTGGATCGGGTAGGTTCGGCAGAGAGGACACGGAGGATTATGGGTGCAGATGTGAGATGAGAGATCGGCCGGTGCAGCCGGTAATCGACGACGAGTTGGTGGATCGCCAGATGGCCCGGTGAATGCTGATGGGCTGGAGTTGTTGGGCCAGGAGGGGGTGTTGACCGAGTTGACGTCTCGGCTTCTGTTCGGGCTCTCGAGGTGGAGATGAGAGACCATCTCGGCTGTGAGAAGGTCGATCGGGCCGGGTTGGGATCGGGGAACAACCGCAACGGTTCGTATCCCAAGACCGTCCAAACAGACGCCGACAGCGTCCCTGTCCAGATGCCCCGCGAGCCGTAACGCCAGCTTCCGA
>CAZPIZ010000180.1:1606-4188 GCA_964586615.1 uncultured Acidimicrobiaceae bacterium
ATCGTGGCAGTGGTGGGAGTGGCCGTGGCCGTTATCGTCGTCGTCGTCGTTGTCGTCGGCCCAGGCTGGCGAGGCTACGACCACAGTGAGGATCATCCACATTGCAGCCAGAAGTGCCAACCATCGGATTCCGCCGCTCGGTTGGTCTCTCATTGGTCTTCTCCGATTGCTGCCGACAGGATCGGTTCATCGACTGAGTGTGCCAGCGGAAGGGAGAGGCTGAAGACAGTGTGCCCGTCGATTCGCTCGTACTGGAGGGTGCCGCCCATGGCCTCGGTCAGGGTTCGGGCGATTGCCAACCCGAGGCCGACCGATCCAGTGAGGACGGCGTGTCGGCCATCGTGGACGAATCTTTCGAACAGGCGCCCTTCTATCTCTTCTGGAACGCCGGGTCCATCGTCGATTACTGCCAGCACCAACTCATAACCCTTGATTTGGGTACCGATGGCAACTCGAGGTCCGCCGTGCTTCTGGGCGTTGGAGACGAGGTTGCGGAGCACCTGACGGAGTCGCATCTGGTCAGCTCTGACGGTGGCAGCTGGGCCGGACAAGGTGATTTCAAGGCCCGCCCGTCGGAGAGGCTCGACCACCAACTCGATTTCGCGCAGCACGGCCACATCGGTCATTTCCAAAGTCAGGGCTTCAGCGTCGAGGCGTGCGCCAGTCAAGAGATCCTCGACCATGCGCATCAACTCGCCCGACTCGGAGTGGATGATGGTGATCAGCTCCGTCACCTGTTTGGGGTCGAGAACGCCGGCGTTGAGCAGAACTTCCGAGAAGCCGTAAATACTGGTCAGGGGGGTCCTGAGCTCATGAGAGAGGCTGCCGATGAACTCGTCCTTCGACCGGGAAAGTTGGAGGGCGGCCTCGAGTTGGAATTCCATTGCCAGTCTCCGCTCCCGGACCTGACGTCTGGCGTAAAAGAAGTAGATCGAGATCGCCGCTCCGGGGATCAGCAGCGTGACCACAATGTTGGCGATTGAAGCCGCCCTGCCGATGGCGGTCTCGGTGTCATCGATGGTTTGCAGGATGCGGGTCTGTTCCCCGCCGAGCACCTCTTTGAGCCTTCGGTAGGTGACTTCGAAGTTTTCCTGTGACAGCTGAACTGCCGCGGCGGTGTCGCCCAGCTCGATGTCTGCCAGGACCTGTCGATCGATTGTGCGAAACTCAGCGATAGCGACTTCCAGCCCAGGGTCTACTTCGGCAGAGTCGGCAGGCCTGAGGCCAATGGTGTCGTCGAGAGATTCGAGGGCAGCACTGGCCTCGTTGACGGCAGCATCCAGAGCGGTCGCACTGGCGACCCCAAGGTCGTGGTCAACGGCGAAGACCACCGCTTGGGCGTTGGCAGCCCGGGCCAAGCCCGCCGAGCCCAGAACCGAGTTGACCCAATGGAGGGAGCGGGCGTTGGCCGCTACCGACCTGGAGTTCGATCCGTTCGTAACCATGGACGCCAGGATCAACAACACCACCACCAACCCAGCCGCAATTGCAAGCACCGCAACCCTCGACGAACCCCCGGCCCTAAATACTCGACCTCTTAACTCCATGCCCCTACTTCGGCAGAACCACATCAACCACTGAAGGACCCTTTCAGAGTGCACCTAATGACTAGCGCGTTTGGGGTCAGGCCCGGATTGTTTAGCCGCGTCAACCCAGGGGAGGAGCGGTTCCGTTCCAATGACAGAATCCAAGGGCCCGGAGAGCTAGCGGGCACTTGATCGGGAGTCCAAGATTGCAGCCGCAAAACGAGACCCAGTCGAGGCGATCCGATCTAAGCGAGTGAAGAAGGAAGAGGCTTGGCATCTCGGATACTGCGAGGGCTCAGCACCCGGACGGCGCGTCCAGGCGAACCGGTCGGAGACCCGCTCACACCCGATTTCCTTCCGTCGGCCGGTCACCTTCACTTGTCGAACTGAGCCCTGACCTGCTCGCCTCGGCACCGACCGAGATCAGTCAGACGATGCACCGCCGGTCCGGCCGTCTCCACATAGCCCACCCGACCTGCAAGTTCCCAGGCGATCAAGATCTCCTTCACCGAAAACCCTGCACCGCACATCAACTTGTAGAGTTGGCCTGGCACTATGGCTCGATCACCCTCGTCATCAGAGAAGGTGAGAAAGGCCAGCAGATAGCTGATAGCGCTCAATTCTCCCCCAAAGCGCCGGCCAGACTGGGACCAGCCCACCAGCTCTACGGCTCCGACAGCATATTCACCGTAGACAGCACGTAACAGGGTCTCGGTCATTGTGTTCATTGAGGGGTGTCGATTGTTTGACGTAGAGTCGGTATCGGCAGGGTGGCCGTGGGGGCCGAGATGCATAACGGATCCGCGCCGAAGGCACTAGTCCGCGGGACCGGTCGGCGCTGAAGTCTCCCCCAACCGCTGGCCAAACTCGGGGTTCATGGAGTGGAGTCAGGAAGAGTCGGCCGACCTTCGCCGTGCCAAGAAGCGCTCAAGCGGACCCGCATCAGCCTGCATCGGCGTGGAGGTGGTGGTCGTGGCGGCTGGCTCCTACATGGCGGACGTAGGTGGGCTTAGGTACCGCGAACGTCTGAAGGGCCAGCTGATGACCTCCGAACAG
>CAZPIZ010000181.1:0-4176 GCA_964586615.1 uncultured Acidimicrobiaceae bacterium
CGATCCGGAAACCTTAGGTTCTGGGCCGCGGAAACCACGGCCTATAACCTTAGGTTTCGCATCAGGGGTCTTCGGTAGAGGTAAGGGTCGATGCGGATCAAGTCGGCCCGGCCGGCGGCGATGGCGGTGTCGGCCTCGTCGCGCGACGTGATGCCTCCCCCCACCAGCACCGCCACTTCGGCTCGCTGGCGGACCTCGGCGGCGATCGGAAGCAGATAGCCGCGCCGGTAGATGGGTTCGGCGTTGGCAACGGTTCCGCCGCCGACGACCTCGACCACCGAGACGCCGGCGGAAGCGAAGCTGAAGGCGATGGCTATCGCATCCTCGAGCGTCGACCCACCCCGGGCCCAGTCGGTCAGCGACAACCGCACGGCCAAGGGCCCACCCCAACTTGCCCTGACCTGCCCGATCACCTCCAGAGGGAAGCGCAGCCTCGAGCTCACATCACCGCCGTATCGATCGACCCGCTGGTTGGTGAGAGGCGACAAGAACCCGGCCAGCAAGCCACCCCGGGAGGCATCGACCATCAACAGCGAAAAACGCCTCTCGGCGGCCCATCCCGCAGCGGCACCAAAAGCCCCCCCGACCTCGGCCATGTCATCTTCAGACATCTCCCTGGGGACGCGATGGGCGGTCGTGTAGGGAATTGGTGAACAGGCGAGAGGTTCCCACCCACTCACCAGAGGACGGTCGAATCCGTGTTCGGGCGGGCGGGTCGAAGCCCGGGCGCCGGCGTGGCCGATTACTACCCCGACCGCACCGCCCTCCGCGGTGGGATACCGGCCAGCACCTGGTCCGGCCACAGGTGCGTCGGGATGGCTCCGCCCTACCGGATCCACCGCGATAGTCGGAGTCAGCACCAAGGCCTCGCCCGAGGCGTGGTCGACATCACCCACCAACCGGTTGGACAGGGTCAGGCCGCCCACGGTGAAGGCCGTGTGTGAAGGAGGGGGAACCACCTCCCCACGTTCGATCCCGGCGACCAGCCGATCGGCGGCGATCGTCAAAGCGGGGTCACGCCTCTCCATATCGAGGTGGCTCACCCGGCCGGAACGGGTCAGGAGATTGAACGCAAAGGTCTCGGGTTCCAATTGGAGATGATGACCGACGAATTCGAAGTATCGGGCGCTGTCCCTTGCCGCCTCCTGGAACCGGGCCACCGGTGGCTGGCGCTCGGCCTCGTAGGCGGCCAGAGCAGAGTGGATGCTCCCCGGGTTGGCGTTCAAAGCCTGGTAGAGGCCAGCGGCATCCTCCAATGCCAGCTTGGTGCCCGAACCGATTGAGAAGTGCGCGGTATGGGCGGCGTCGCCCATAAGCACCAGCGGTGGCCCTTCGGCCTCCCACATGTACCAGTGGCGGTTGCTCAGCGTCACGAACCGGTTCCACAAGGACCGGTTGGACCGCAACGGGCTTCCCTCCAGATGATCGGCGAAGAGCTTGGCGCAGAAGGCGACGCTCTCGTCTTCGGTGGCGTCGTCCATCCCCGAGCGCCGCCAGGTGTCCTCGGTCGTCTCGACAATGAAGGTGGAGCCGTTGGCGTCATATGGATAGGCGTGGGCCTGGAAGAGACCCTCGGGGGTTTGCACAAAGATGAATGTGAAGGCGTCAAAGGCGAAGGGTGCACCGAGCCAGATGTACCTGGTCGGATGCTCATACAGAGTCGGCTGGAAGACCCGGTGGTGATGGTGACGGAGCCCGCTGTTGACCCCGTCGGCAGCTATCACGAGGTCGAAGCCAGACCCGAAGTCGGCCGCTGTCACCGCGGTCTCGAAGTTGATCCTCACTCCTAGCTCAAGGGCCCGATCTTCCAGAACCCGCAGGAGGGTGTGCCGCGATATCGCCGAGAACCCGTGACCGTAGGACCTGATCGCGCTTTGGCGATGGCGGATGTCGATCGCGCTCCAACGAACCAGAGACCTCTCCAGGTCCAGATAGGTGAGATAGTCGACTTCGGCAAGCTCGGTGAGAGTGCCTTCCGAGAAGACCACACCCCACCCGTAGGTCGCTCCACGCGGATTCCGTTCGAAGACGGTGATGTCGTGGACACCCGTGCGTGCCATCAGCACGGAGAAATAGAGCCCGGACGGACCGGCTCCGACCACCCCGATCCTCACAATCGCACCTGCGACACCACCTCGGCGAGCCGATCGACCTCGTCGAGATCGGCCACCGTCGGAAGCAGCACGAGGTTCTCGCACCCTGCCTCTTCATACGAACGGATGTAGTCGCGGATCTCTCCAGGGTTGCGGAGGTTGGCGGCTACAACCTTCTCGGCGAATGGGCCGGTAAAGGCGTAGTAGTCGCGCAGGAAATCGTCCCCGAGGTCAGGGGCGCCGAGCCCGAAGTAGGCCTGGGCCCAGAGCTGTGGCGAACCGGGGCGGTCCACGTCCTCCCAAGCTGCCCGAACCCGGGCGGCAGCGGAGGCGAACGACCGGGCCGGCCCACCACCATGCACGTAGCCGTCGGCGAGGCGAGCCATCCGCAACAGGGCTGGCCCGCTCGCCCCACCCACCAGAAGATCGGGACCACCCTTTTGAACGGGAACCGGACCTACGGTCGTGTCCTCCCAATGGTCCCGAAGGCGCGCGAGTTGGTCGGTCAGCACGTCGCCGCGGTTGGCGGGATCCACCCCTGCGGCCCGATAGTCATCGTGTCGAGCTCCGACGCCGAGCCCCAGGGTGAGCCGTCCATGCGAAATGACATCGACTGTGGCCGCCTGACGGGCCAGGAGGGCCGTGTTGTGAATCGGCCCGATAATGACCATCGAGACCAACCGGACGGTTTGGGTCACCGCCGCCGCTCCCGCCAGCGAGGCCAGCGGTTCCCAGGCGTCGTAGGCGACGCGGTCCACCACGCCGAGGCTCGCAAATCCGGCCCCCTCGGCCCGACGGGCCCACTCGACCACCTGGTCACCATCACGGCCGGGGACGCTGGTGGGAAGGCCAATACCGATCTTCATGGCTCGTGTTCCAAGTCGTAGGCGGCAAGTGATAGGTCGATCAGAGAGGCTATCTGGGTACCGTGTCCCCTATGGCTTCAGGCTCGGCTTTTGAGCTGGCTCAAGGCGACAAAGAGCTCCTTGAACACGCAGAGACGGTAGGCCGCGACCTCAAGTCGGTGGCGGCGACCGGCACACCGGGAAGTCTCAACCGGAGTTTGATTTCGGCTCTAGCCGAGGCCGGCCTCGTCCAACGCCTGTTCCCCAGCGATGGCGAGGTGCGGGCCATGGAGCTGTGCTTGATCCGTCAGGGGCTCGCCCGGACTTCGACTGACGCCGAAACCGCCTTCGCGATGCAGGGTCTCGGTGCCTATCCAATCCTCCAGTCGGGTTCGCCAGAGCAGCGCGGACGATGGATCCCCGAGGTGGCGGTGGGGCGGGCCGTCCCGGCTTTCGCACTCACCGAACCGGGCACCGGCTCTGATGCCGCCCATCTGGCCCTGGCGGCAGAGTCAGACGGCCCGGGGTTTCGACTGACTGGCGAAAAGACCTACATATCAAATGCCCCCGAAGCCGACGTCTATACCGTGTTCGCCAGGACCGGTCCCGACCCCGGGGCCGCCGGGGTGACCGCATTCCTGATACCGGGCGACAGCCCCGGCTTGAGCGGCAGCTCGATCGACATGCTCGGCCCCCATCCACTGGGACGGTTGCGCTTCGACGGTGTCCCGGTCGATCGATCCCAGGTCATCGGCGATTTGGGCCGAGGATTTCGGGTTGCAATGCAGACCCTCGATCTCTTCCGCCCTTCGGTCGGAGCCTTTGCGGTCGGGATGGCGGAGGCGGCATTGCGGATGGCCGTTGGTCATGCCACCAGTCGTGAAGCGTTCGGACAACCATTGGCCGGGTTCCAGGGCGTCTCCCATCAACTGGCAGATATGGCGGTCAAGATCGACGCCGCTCGGTTGATGGTGTATCAGGCCGCTGGAGCTCACGAAAGTGGGGATAGAGACCGCCTAACCGGAATGGCCGCGGCTGCCAAATTGCTGGCCACAGAAACCGCCCAGTTCGTGGTTGATGCCGCCATCCAGATCCATGGTGCCCGCGGCCTTGAGGCCTCTCATCCGCTGTCCCACCTCTACAAGGAGGTGAGGGCGTCGAGGATCTACGAGGGTGCATCGGAAATACAGCGCAACATCATCAGCCGGGAGCTGCTCGCCGGCCGTTGGATCAGGTAA
>CAZPIZ010000182.1:0-4160 GCA_964586615.1 uncultured Acidimicrobiaceae bacterium
AGGCCGATCACCGCGATCCTTTCCTCCGCCATCAGAATCGGTAGAGGCTGGCGGGATTGTCCACGAGGATCGTGGTCCGCAGCTCGGGATCGGGTGCCCACAGGGCGAGTTGTTCGATCAGATCGGCGTCGTTGGCCATGTCTCCGAACTTGTTGGGGTGAGGCCAATCGGTTGCCCACAACATCCGCTCGGGGTTGGCTTCGATCAACGTATGTGCCATCGGCACGACCGCATCCCAGGGCGGAAGATCCCCCACGCCAAGGCGGTTAGGAGCCGAAAGCTTCATCCAGGTATTGCCTTCTTTGACAAGGTCGACTAGTGCCTGGAATGGCGGATAGGCGACGCCCTCGACAGCCGGCATGTATCCGAAGTGGCCGATCGAGATCGGCACCGGGACCGAACGCAGCATGGGCAGGAGCTCTGGAAGGTGCTGGCCTGCAAAGAGAAACTCGATATGCCATCCGAGGTCGGCGATCCGAGCGGCGAGCACCGGAACCTCGTCGAGTTCGATCGGCATGCCACCGACGTTATCGAGGTTGAGCCGAACACCCCGAACTCCTCTGCGGTCGAGCTCAGCCAGCTCTTCGTCGGACAACGACAGGTCGATGGCCACCACGGCCCGGGCCCGATCGGGGATCTGGTCCATCGCCTCGAGGATGGCCGAGTTATCGATGCCGTAGATGGAGGGCTGGGTAAAGACCACCCGCTCGATTCCGATCTGGGCATGCATCCCCAGCATGTCGTCGAGGTTTGAATCCGGCGGGGTGTAGCCCCGGTCGAGAATCATCGGGTACCGCCGGTCGAATACGTGGGTATGGCAGTCGGTGGCACCCGGTGGGATCTTCATGGTCGACCGTCGGGTGTCGCGAACCGGGGGTTTGCAGACAGGGATCTCGCTCATGGGCTATTCGACCGGATTCCGCAGGATGCCGATCCCGTCGATGGAAATCTCGACAACATCACCGTGGCTGAGGAATCTGGGTGGGGTGAATCCGATCCCGACCCCTACTCCGGTTCCAGTAGCGATCACATCTCCCGGCTCCAGGGTCATCACTTCGGAAAGCGTCACGATCAGCGACTCGACGTCGAAGATCAGGGCGGAGATCGGGGCTTTCTGTCGGAGCTCGCCGTTGACGGTGGTCTGGAGCCAGGACGAACGGATGTCGGGCATCTCGTCGATGGTGGTTATGCAGGGTCCCATCGGGCAGAAGGTATCCGGGCTCTTGCCGATGAACCACTGCACGTGCTTTTGTTGGAGGTCGCGAGCGGTGACATCGTTGACGATGGTCCAGCCAAAGACATAGTCCAGGGCGTTTTCTCTGCGGGCCCGACGACACCTTCTCCCGATGACCACCGCCATCTCGCCCTCGTAGTCGGTCGTGCCGGTGGGGTCGTTGGCGAGAACGATGGGTTCATCAGGACCGATGACGGAGGTCGGGGCCTTGGTGAACATCACGGGATACTCGGGGATCATCTTCTTCTCGGAAGCATCGAAGCCGGACCTGGAGAATTCCTGAGCGTGGTCGTGATAATTGCGACCGACTGCGAAGACGTTTTTGCGAACCGCCATCGGAGCCAGAATCCGGACCTCGGCCAACGGCAGCCTTGGACCCCGCGCCATTGCCGAACCAACACGTGCCAGGTCCCACTCCGCGATCAGGTCGACCATATCGACGGGAAGATCGGGGTCGGCCGCCGAGATATCGACGACCTCGTCGGCGTTGAGAGCCCCGATTCGCCGCGAACCCTCTGCGAGGGCGAAGGTGACCAGTCTCATGTGGCGGGCGATGCTAGATGATGCGCGGCCGATCTCGCCCTTACCGCCCTGCGAACGCGTCGCCACGTCACCGCCGCCACCGCCATCACCGCAGCGGCGATCCCGAAGGTAGGGCGGGCGCCGATGGCCTGGTTGAAGAACGACGCGGTAGGAGGCCCGACAACCTGGGCCGATCGAACGATGGTCACCCAGGTGAGGACGGTGAGGCCGCGGAACAAATTGCCACCGACTGTGGCTGCTCGATCCTGAGCCAGCGGCACAAACAGACCGAAACCTACCCCGGTGAGCCCGAGACCAAGGGCAACCGCCCAGGGCCCGGGTGCAAGCGCAGCCACCGCCATTCCGATGGCGGTGAGAACGAAACCGGTCCCAACCAGACGGTCGCCGCCGGCCCTGGCTCGCAGACGGCCGATCTGAAAGGCAGCGAGGACCGTTCCGAACTGGAAGGTGGCGATGATGACGCCTCGCCCCGAGGGCCCAACACCGAACTCCGAATCGAGAAACAGCGGAGTGTTGGTGAACCCGAAGCCATGCTGGAGGACCGTGGCCGCAAAGGTGACGAAAAGAATGCCTCCGAAATCACCGAGCTGTCCACCCTGGCGCAGAGCGACGTAGGCGGCGCCGGCGTGGCGCAGGGGTGATTCGACATCCTTGGTCGGGTCGCTGGGAAGCCGGCTTGCCCACATCAACAGCGGCACCCCGACCAGGAAGATCAGGAATGGCCTAAAAACCCCGCCGTTGGCAAGGAATCCCGAAGCCAGCGGGCCGAGCATGGCCACCGAGGTGACTGCGGTGAGGTTGAAGCCCATGGCCCTGGTACGGGCCGGTCCTTCGAAGAGATCGCTGACCATCACGATGCCCAATCCGAGCAGACCCGAAGTGCCGATGCCCTGAAGGACCCGGACCGCGATTAGTCCTTCGAATGACCGCGCCCAGAACCCTGCGGTGCCAAACACTGTGAAGAGAACAAGGCTGGCGAGCACCACCCGCCGGCGACCGAGCCGGTCAGCCAGGTATCCGATGATGGCCGAGAGGAGCACCCCGGCTACCGACACTGCGGCCTGGACCCAGCCGATCGAACCACGGCTCACCCCGAAGGCCGTGGCCAGATCGGGTAGCAACGGTGCGGTCACGGAAAAACCGAGGGTTCCCATCGCACCCACCGACATTGCGATGGCGAGCCGCTCACGGGTGGAACCGGCGACTCCGATCGGGTGATGCCAACCCCAGCTTGTCAATTGTTTTGGCACGTGTGCGGGTGAATGGGTGAAGCCATATGATCGAAAGTGCATCATATGAAGCCCGGCCAATGAATCACGAGGCTGGCGCCCGAAGCAGTGGGAGGGACGAATGACAGAGGAGTGCCAATGAAAAAAGAATGCCAATGAAACAGGAGTGGTGGCCAGAGCTCGGACCGAAATGGGAGAGGACCAAGGCGGTCAAATCCCTGCGCAAGACCATCGACGCCCATGCCCACGTTGAAGTCCCCGACGCCGCCGAGATCGCCGCACCCTTCTTCCGAACCGAGTTCGATCCTCGGGTTCTCTACCAGTCCGAAGAGAGCAGCCGCTACAACCGCGAGCTCCGAGCGACTCAGGTCGACAAGTTCACCGACCCGGAGGCCCGCATCGCCGACATGGATCTGCAGGGCGTCGACATGCAGGTGTTGGCGATCGCACCCCCCCAGTATTTCTACTACCTCGACGAACCAACCGGCTCCCGGGTAACTGCGATCCAGAACGACCGTATTGCGGAGATGGTGGCCGGCCATCCTGATCGTTTTGTCGGGGTAGCCAACCTTCCGATGGACCATCCCGACGCCGCCATCACCGAGATGGTGCGGATCCACCGCGATCTTGGATTCAACGGTTTTGAGATCAACGCCGACGTGAACGGTGGCGAACTCGACGATCCCCGCTTCAACCCGCTCTGGGAGAAGGCGGTAGAACTGGACATGCTGGTCATCCTTCATCCCCATGGGTTCACCGAAGCTCAGAGAATGGGCGACTACTACCTGGCCAATGTCATCTGCATGCCGCTGGCGTCGACACTGACGGTGTCACGGATGATCCTGGGCGGGGTCTGGGAACGATTCCCCGAACTGAAGATGCTGATCGTCCATGGCGGAGGCTACCTGCCCTTCTACTTCGCCCGCACCGATCATGCCTATCGGGTCAGGCCGGAGCTGCGACATCACATCAGCCGGCCCCCCAGCGAGTATCTCCACCTTCTCCACTTCGATACCACCGTCTTCGATCCCAAGGCGGTCGAATACCTGGTGGCCGAATTCGGCGCCGATCGGGTCCTCATGGGCAGCGACTACCCCTTCGACATGGGGCCAACCGACCCTCTCGAGCTCGTGGTGCAGGCGAGGTTGTCCGAC
>CAZPIZ010000183.1:0-4158 GCA_964586615.1 uncultured Acidimicrobiaceae bacterium
CCTGCATTTTATGGAATTAATGCGGTTGGGCGGAATGGCCTGCGAGCCGCGACCCGAATGAATAGCGTCGGGCGGCTGGCGTCCCTCGCCTGGATCTAGACACCTCGGCCTTCTCAGACTGTAGCCAGCGGCCGTTTTCTCTCTTCGCTCTTGTCGATTCCGAGCAGGAGGAGCACTGCGAAAGCGATCCCCAGCAAGACCGAGTTGACGAGGTTGTCCTTCAAGGTTTCGACCGCCGATGCGAATGACACTGCCATGCCTTCCCGAGGATCCAGTTGATTGGTTAGCTGCGAATCCCCTGATTCATCGAGCCCATTCGAATCAATCGAGGGACTAGAGATCACCAGGTTTTCTTTGGCTTCCCTGGCCTGGGTGACTGTGAGCGTGGCGGGTGGATCGGTGGGAGAAGGTGGTATTGGCGGTCCCAACTCGACCGCGGTGGTGGTAGCGGTGGGAGGCTCGGTGGTCGGCGGACTTGTCGGGTCCGTCAATCCCGGGCTAGCCACTGGTGCGGTGGTGGTTGCGACCGGATCGGTTGGGCTGGAAGTGGTGGTGGCGGCGGGCAGTGTGGTTGTGGTGACCGCGTCCGCGGTCGTGGTGGTCGTTGTGGATGGTGGCGGTGGCGGGGGCGGCAGGACGACGGTGATGGTGAAGGTGAAGGCGACGCTGCCGCCGTTGCTGTCATCGGCCGTGACCACCACCTGGTAGGGCGATCCCTGGGTACTACCGGCAGCGACGGTACCGGTAAGGGCACCCGTCGATCCGTCGATGCCGATCCCCGCTGGCAAACCGTTGGCGCTCCAGTTGAGTGGATCCCCGTCAGGATCGATGGCGTACGGATCAATAGAAACCTGCCCTCCCTCGTTGACCGTCACATCGGGCAGCGGGGCGCCTGCGTCCGGCTCGCGGTTGACCTCCGATATGGCCCAGACGAAGGTCTTGCTGTCGGTCAGCGCCGGCGCCCCGTCGTCGCTCACGGTGACGACGACCGTGTGGGGTGAACCGGCGGCGCCGTCATATGAGATGGTGCCGGTGATGGCCCCGGTGTCCTCGTCGATGGAGAGGCCAGGGGGCAGGTCGCCGGCGGTGAATACCACCGTGTCGGCCGGGGTATCGGGATCGGTGAAGGGAACGCTCAACGACACCACGGCGCCCTCAGGGTCGGACCGATCGGCCATTGCTCCCAGCATCGGTGAGCGGTTGGCCTCGCTGATATCCACGAGCAAGGCTGCTTCGTCGAAGAGCCCGGTGGCGTCGGTGACCCTGACGGTGAACTGGAATATCCCAGGCCCATCGTCTTCACCTGGTGTCCAAGTGAAATCGCCCGTCACCGGATCGATCACCGCTCCGGCCGGAACCGGATCGGGACCAGGCTCGAGAGAGAAGGTGAGGCCATCGCCGCTATCGGGGTCGGTGGCAGCGGCCGTCATCGATGCGATCGTCTCTTCAGCTACCGCCAGCGAAGGCACCGGGCCCAACACCGGGCTGTCAGCAGCTGGCTGAACGGTTATGACCACCTGCCCGGTGGCCGAACCGCCTCTGCCGTCCGAGACGGTGAAGGCGAACGTGTCGATCTGATCGAAGTCGGAGTCGGGTACGTAGGTGACCGTGCCATCACCGTGGTCGGTCACTCCGCCTCCGGTCAGCGAGGAGAGATCGAGACCGGTCAGGCTGAGAGAATCGCCATCGGGGTCATTGGCGAACGCGGCATCAACAAGGTCGACGGTTACTCCCGACCCGTCGTCCTCGGCAACGCTCACGGCTCGGTCCTGTGCGATGGGGTTCTGGTTGACCTCATCCACCGTCCAGATGAAGTTGTCCTGGTCGGTTTCGGTCCCGTCGGTCACAGTCACCGTTACCGCATAGGGGCTGGCGGCACTGGCGAGCGCGGTGAGCACTCCGGTGATGGCTCCGGTCAACGCATCGATGCCGGCACCCGGTGGAAGACCGGTGGCCGAGTAGGTGAGCTGATCTCCGTCGGGATCGGTGGCGCCCGCGTCGATCGACAGCTGGGCCTGTTCCGGATCAGTGCGGTCGCCCAGATCCTGGTCGAAGACCGGGGCGCCGACCGTGGTGGTGACGATGGAGAGGTTGTCTATGTTCATGTGGCTGTCGTCCCACCCACCGAGCAACCCGAATCTGATCGCCGCGGTCGATCCGCCGTAGGGGGTCAGGTCGTAGCTGGCCGCTTGCTGGGAGCCATCGTCGACAGTCAGGTCGAACGTGTCCACCACGGTCCAGGCGGTGCCGTCGGGGCTGGCCGCCAGCACAATCGAACCCGTTCCCCCCGAATGAAGGTGGCGCTTGTAGTCGAACGTGAGGGTGACCGAGCTAGCGCCGCTTGAGTCAAAGGTTCGGCGGACGGAGGCGGCATCGGAACCGTTCCGTCCGATCCTCAGGCAGCCGCTGGTGTGGCAGTGCCCCACCCCGTCGCTCGGCACCTCGATCGCCCCCGAAGCGGGACCGTCGTTCTCACCGTTCTCGATCCATGGCCCGGCCCAGGAGGCGGTGCCGTCCGAGCCGCTGAAGGACTCGTTTACGAACCGGTCCTCGTAGATGCGGATCGTCGCCGCCACGCCGATCACGGGAAAGAGGAAAGTGGAAAGCAAGGTGACGATCGATCCGGCGGCGACCGAGCGACGCAACCGTTTCGGTCGGAAGACGATGCGGACGCTCATCGCGTGGAGCCAGCGTGGGCGAGGATCGACGATTGCCGACCTTCAGGCTCACCGGGAGCGAGTGACAACCGAAAGGTGAACCACGTGGTATCCCGGATCCGTTCGTAGACCAGATCACCGTTCATTTCCAATATCAGAGCGCGGGCGATATTGAGGCCGAGACCGACACTCCCGGCCAGAAGTGCCCTCCGACCATCGTGAACGAAGCGTTCGAATAGCTTCTCGGCGATGTCGGGAGGTACGCCGGGACCATCGTCGACCACCGAACAGAAGAACTCGCCTCGCTCCACCCGGGCCCAAATCCCGACACGGTCGCCGCCATGCTTGAGAGCATTCGACAACAGGTTGCGGACCACCTGGCGGAGCCGAAGCGGATCGGCCCATACTCGGCCATCGGGTACGTCGACATGGATACTTCTGCCCGACCGCAGGAAGGGAGCGACCACGATCCCGATCTCCTGGCTGACGTCGGTTGATCCCACCTGCATGGTGAGCGCTCCGGCCTCCAGACGGGCCGCCATCAAACAATCCTCGACCATGCGGGAAAGCTCGGCCGATTCGGTGTTGATGAGACCTATGAGCTCGAGGCTCGTTTCAGGATCGATGACTCCCTTCTCGAGCAGCAGCTCGGAGAATCCGTAGATCGATGTGAGGGGGGTGCGGAACTCGTGGGAGAGACCGGCAATGAACTCGTCCTTCGCCTGGTTGAGATCCTGTTCGGCCTTGAGCCGGGTTTCGAAGGAGATCCGTCGCTCCCGAAGCTGGCGGCGCACGATGAACCGGTAGGCAATCAGCGCAAATCCCGGAATCAGGAGAGTGACCGCAAACTGGGTGATGGCTGCCAGCCGGGAGGCGAGGCTCTCGGTCTCGTTGATCCGCTCCCCTATGAGGCGCTGCTGTTCCCTCAGGCCGGTTTCGAGTTGTGCGTACAGGTCCTCATTGGACTCGTTGACGACCAGTGCCTCAGACACGTCGCCGACGATCGCGAGGCTGACGACCCGCTCCCCCGCCTCGATGTACTCGCTCATATTGGTCATCAGCTGTGTGTCGGTGTTGGCGAGGGAACCCTGCTCCGCCACCTCGCGAAGTGCATTCACAGCCCGCTCGGCCTCGGTGGTGGCCCGGGTGAGGGCGTCGGCTGAGGCGACCCCTGCCGCCCGGTCGACCGCAAAGAAGACGGCCTGAGCGTTGGCGGCCCTGACCAGGGCGGCGCTGCCGATGGCGGCGTTGGTCCAATGGAGATCTCGGGCATTGTCGGCCACACGCCGGGTGCCGCTGGCGCTGGTGAAGGCCAAGGTCAGACCGATAGCGGCGATGGCGAATGCGGCGCCAAGCCCTACGGCAAACAGACGCCGGCCACTACTGCCCTCAACGGTATCGGTTCTTGGCACTCGTTTGTATCGGTGGTCCCCGACAAGACGCGTAGGGTCATTGGCGGCTACCGAGCTGTCTAGTCAGCGTGTGTCGCTCGCTCCGGCCC
>CAZPIZ010000184.1:0-2762 GCA_964586615.1 uncultured Acidimicrobiaceae bacterium
GTGAGGAGCCCGGCCCGCTCGAGGACCAGGCACTAATTATGCCGGTGACGAAAGGGTGGGACTCGGTGCAGACGTTCACAGTTCCACCGTGATTACCAGGGTCCGAAAGACCCTGGCCTGAACCTCCGACTACGCGTATGTTCGAACGAATGAGAGACGGGGTCGTGGTGTCTATTGCTGTTGGCGTCGCAGACCGGGCAGAGATTGACGGAGCGGTCGCGGCAACCACACTGGTAGATGTTCTTCGCCGTAACGCCGACCTCCATAGGCAGGCTCCGGCCATTCATTGGAAACAGGGGGACGATTGGAAACTTCTCACCTGGAGTGAGTACAGACGGGTGACTCTTGAGGCCGCCGCCGGGTTCATGACACTCGGGGTCGAGCCTGGAGATGTGGTGGCCATCCAGGCAGGTAACCGTCCAGAGCATCTGATCGCCGACCTCGGAGCGATTCACGCCGGGGGTGTGGGGGTGACCCTCTATGGGACGCTGGCACCTTCCCAAATCGCCTACATCGCCAACGACTGCAGGGCCAAAGTGGCGGTCCTTGAGGATGAGTCCTATCTCGCTCGCTGGGAATCGGTCCGGTCCGAGATACCCGCTCTGCGACACGTCGTGTTGATGAGCGAGACCAATCGTCAGGAGGACACTGACCTGGTGATTACCTGGGAGGAGTTGATCGCCCGCGGAAAGAAAGCATTGGCTGTCGAGCCACAACTGGTCGAGGGGCGGATCCGCAACATCCGGCCGTCGGATATCGCCACGATGATCTACACGTCAGGAACCACGGGCTCTCCCAAGGGTGTCGTTTTTACCCATCTGAACGTGCTGTGGACGGCGGAGTCCTCCCGCCGTGGATTCGACCTTCCCGACAACCTCCGTCTGGTTTCCTACCTTCCAATGGCGCACATCGCCGAGCGGATGTCCGCCCACTATCTGGGAATGTGGCTGGCGTGTCAGGTTTACTACTGCCCGGATCTTCAACAGGTGCTTGACTACATCATCCATGCACGGCCCCAGGCTTTCCTGGGGGTTCCCCGGGTTTGGGAGAAGTTCCAAAACCGGCTGCTGGGGCGGTTCGCCGAGGATCGCCGACACAAGCTGATCATGTGGGCGGTTCACAATGGCGAAAGGGTGGTTCGTGCCCGTCAGCTGGGGAAGAACCCTCCCGTTGGTTCACTTATACACTGGCTTCTCGACCGGCTGGTATTTGGCAAGGTGCGGCGTGGCCTGGGCATGGATGAGCTGAAGGTAGCCGTAACCACCGCCGCCCCCAGCGACCCCGACATGATCGTGTTTTTTAACGCTATGGGCATTCCGCTATGTGAGCTTTACGGTCTGAGCGAGTGCAGCGGGCCGGCCACCGCCAACCGGCCGACCAACAACCGAATCGGCACTGTGGGCAGGCCTCTTCCCGGGGTCGAGATCGCACTTGCCGAGGACCGGGAGGTGCTGATCAGCGGTGGCAACGTCGTCGCTGGTTATCACCGGCTTCCCAACGAGACTGCTCAGACGTTTGATGAGGCAGGCTGGCTCCACACTGGCGATCTTGGCTCGATCGATTCCGATGGTTTCCTATCGATCATTGGTCGGAAAAAGGACATCATCATCACGGCCGCCGGCCAGAACATCGCGCCTAGTCCCATCGAGACGGCCCTGAAGAGCCACCGGCTGGTGGCTCACGTCTGCCTGGTGGGCGACACCCGGCCGTATCTAACTGCCATCGTCGCTCTCGATTCTGAGGAAGCCCCCGAATGGGCCAAGTCACACGGGCTGCCATTCAGGGACTTGGCAGGTTTCGCAAGAATGCCAGAGGTGGTCGCCGCTGTTCAACGAGCAGTCGACGAGGTCAATCGTAAGGTGTCGCGGGTCGAGCAGATCAAGAAGTTCGTGATCGTCCCCGATGAGTGGGCCCCCGAACCCGGGAACGTGACCCCCTCCCTCAAACTCCGGAGGGCGTTCGTATTGGAAAAGTACAGCGACTCGATCGACCAAATGTATCAGGAATGACCGTCTGGGATTCCCCGCAGGCAGGTGGGCACGCAGAGGGTACGTCATCGACGGGATCGCCCCCGGTGTCTTAACTACGTGCCGGCATGTCCGTTGAACCCGATCCCAGTTGGATTGAGGCCCGCTCCTCTGAGGTGGTATTAAGTGACGGCACCCGGGTCTTGGTTCGTCCGATCAGAGCCGACGATAAGCGGCTTCTGGAAGAGGGCGTCAAACACCTCTCTCCCGAGTCGAGATACTTGCGTTTCCTTCGTTATTTTGAGCGTTTGACTCCCGCGGAACTCCGGTACCTCACCGAAATCGACTATCACGATCATTTTGCCTGGGTGGCAATCGGGCTCGATCAGCCGGACCATCCCGGTCTCGGGGTCGCTCGATACATCCGCGACGGACGCCGGGCCAATCAAGCTGAAGCGGCCGTCGCAGTCATCGACGACTACCAAGGTAGGGGCCTGGGCAGGCTCCTGCTCTCAAAGCTGGCTGATACCGCCCGGGAGAACGGTATCGATGCCTTCATCGCCTATCTGGCCCCGGAGAGCCCTGTTGTCACCCATCTCCTCCACAACGTCTCCGCCACCATCACCAACGAGGATGGTTTGCTGAAGGTGGTCGTGCCCATCGGTGATGACGATCCGGGACCTGGCAACCAAGCGATGCTGCGTGCTGCCGCCGGCGGTGAGGTGGAACTCCTTTCGCCCCGGACCCACCGCTCCGCGACACGGCAAGATCCGGATGGACATGGCCTTTGAAGGG
>CAZPIZ010000184.1:2862-4142 GCA_964586615.1 uncultured Acidimicrobiaceae bacterium
TCGGTAATCGGAGGACCTTTGGCTCTGGCCATGACGAGCCTGGTCACGAGACAATTGCTGTGTCACCAAAGGAGACCGGCATTGATGGCGGAGCCAATCAATCCACGTATTCTCTTCGTGAGTACGTATCCGCCGACCCGGTGCGGAATCGCCACATTTACCAATTCCCTCGTAGATGCAATCAGTCTCATCCGGGGCGAGCGCCGCTCGATTGGCGTGTTCCGATTGTTGCCCCCGGGCGACAATTCGGTGTGTCTCGATTCTGAAGTCGTCGCCGAGGTGTCCCCCCTCGGTTGGATTGACCCGGCAGAGGTGCTGTGGAACAGCTATGACCTGATGTGGATCCAGCATGAATTCGGCATCTTTGGACCGGAAGATGGCAGGGCGGTCGTTGACTTATGCCAAGCCTCTCGGCTTCCGATCGTCGTGACTCTTCACACGGTCCCGGCTGAACCGTCGACCGACCAGCGGGGCATCCTCAAAGGGCTGGTCGCCAGAGCAGAATCGGCGGTTGTGATGTCCCACTCGGCCAAAGACCGCCTAGCGACCGGTTACCTCGTGGACAGGAGGAAGGTTCGAGTGATACCTCACGGGGCTCCCGTATTCCGGAGGCGGCCTGGGCCCGAACTGCCTGCTCAGAGAACGACGATTGTCAGTTGGGGGCTTGTCGGTCCCGGGAAGGGTATTGAGTGGAGCATTCAAGCGATGGACCGGCTGCGGCACCTCCAACCGCGACCCCGATTGATCGTTCGTGGAGTCACCCATCCCAATGTCAAACGCCGGGAAGGTGAGACGTACCGAGATCAGCTCCAGGAGCTCATCAATCGACTGGATCTGAACGACATCGTCGAGCTGAAGGACGGCTATATGAGTGCCGCCGAACTCAGGTCCTTCATCCAACAGGGGGACATTGCTTTGCTCCCCTACGACAGTGAAGAGCAGGTCACCTCGGGCGTTCTTGTCGAAGCGATCGCTGCCGGGCTGCCGGTCGTGGCTACCGCGTTTCCTCATGCCGTAGAGCTGCTGGCCAACGGAGCCGGGTCGGTGGTACCTCATCGCGACCCGGACGCCATCGCCCGAGTTCTTGAGCGCTATTTGACTGATCGCCAGGCCTTGTCCGCGGCCTCGGCGGCGGCTTCTCGCGCCGGGAAGCAGCTGACCTGGCCCTGGGTAGCCACGGCCTACGACAGGCTCGCTAGGCAGGTTGTGGTAAGCCAAAGCTCCAGCGTGGCTTGAACGGTGGCCAACGGCGGATTGATGCCTGTCATCGATCACCTCGC
>CAZPIZ010000185.1:0-4098 GCA_964586615.1 uncultured Acidimicrobiaceae bacterium
CAAATCCTGGGCCGCAGGCATGCACTGCCTGCATGGGGCATGTACCGTTGAGGTGTGGCCAAAAGGCCGCTCCCTAAGGAGGCAATACTGATGACTCGAATGCGATGGTTGGCGCTAGTCGCCGTACTAACGCTGGTCGTGACGGCCTGTGGAACCACAGCAGAAACGACCACCACTGCAGCTCCTGAAGAGACCACCACAACCGCCGAAGAAAGCACAACCACGACGGAGGCCGGTGTCGAATTTGAAGGCTTGAGCCTCGCCGCTCCCGACTGTGACTACGGCGGCAAGATCAGTTCGATCGAGGCCACCGGGCCACTCGAAGTGGTGTTCACCCTCTGCACGCCATTCCCAGCGTTTCCGCAAGTAGTTGCGTTCACGCCCTTTGGCATGCAGCCAGCGGAGCATCTGGAAGAGACGGCGGGAGCGCCACTCGACAATCCAGTCGGGACAGGTCCCTTCGTGCTCGATGCATGGAACCGAGGCGATTCGGTCGTCTATACAGCGAACGCGGACTACTGGGGCGAACCCCCGGCTTTCCCGACGCTGGTATTCCGTTGGGCGGCAGAGTCGGCAGCACGACTGGTGGAGCTCCAGGCGGGCACCGTTGACTGGATCACCAATCTCGCGGCCGCCGACCTTCCCACCGTGGAGGGCGACTCCAACTTGACGTTGCTTCCCGTGCTGAACCCCAACACGTTCTACGTTGGTATGAACTCGGGCTTCGAGCCGTTCGACGACGTCAACGTGCGCACGGCGATTGCGATGGGCATTGACCGCCAGGCGCTAGTCGACAACTTCTACCCGCCCGGCTCGGAAGTGGCTTCGCACTTCACACCCTGCGGCATCGAGAACGGATGCGAAGGCGACCCCTGGTATGAGTTCGACGCCGCTGCTGCCAGTCAGCTGCTTGAGGACGCTGGCGCAGGAGGATTGGAAGTCACCATCTATTACCGGAATGTCTTCCGCGTTTACCTGCCTGAGCCGGCGGTCGTAGCCCAGGCGATTGCCGAGCAGCTCAACGAAAACCTAGGGATGAACGTGACAGTGCAGGAAGTGGAGTCAGGCGAGTTTTCGGCCGCGGTAGCCGCTGGCGAGACCTACTCACTGTTCCTATATGGCTGGGGTGCCGACTACCCGCACGTCACCAACTTCTTGGACTTCCACTTCACTGAAGGCAATCCCCAGTACGGTCCGACTCATCCCGAGATCTTCGAGCCGGTGGCTGAAGCAAGTTCGATCGCCGATCCCGCCGAAGCAGCCCCGCTGTATGAGGCGGCAAACACCGCCATTCGTGATCTGGTGCCATTGATTCCGATTGCTCACGGCGCCGCAAACGACGCAGCGTTGGCCACTGTCGAAGGTGCACAGGCGCCCGTGTTTGGGGCACCCCAGTTCGAACTGATGAACCCGGGCAAGGACACGTTCGTATACATGCAGAATGCTGAACCACAGAGTCTGTACTGCGCCGACCAATCCGATGGCGAGTCGCTGTCGGCCTGCCAGCAGGTGGTGGAAGCACTTCTCGGCTACGACCTGGAAGGAAACGTCATCCCCAAGTTGGCGACGGAATGCACGGCAAACGACGATTCGACCGTGTGGACCTGCACTTTGCGCGAGGGAGTCAAATTCCACGACGGGTCGGACTTCGACGCCAACGACGTGGTTGCGAACTTCACGGCATGGCTCGATGCCTCAAGTCCGCTCCACACGGGCAATACCGGAGTGTTCGAATATCCGGCCTACCTGTGGGGAGGCCTGATCAACGAAGCAGGTTGAGCCCGAGTCCCTATCATCGATGGAGAGGGGGAGCGCGTTGAGCGCTCCCCCTCTACGCTTTGAAGGATGCTGAACTTCGTCGCCCGCCGGTTGCTTTTCACCGTGCCGGTGCTGCTCGGCATCATCGTTGTCGTGTTTCTGTTGGCAAGGGTCATCCCCGGCGACCCGTGCCGCGCCATGCTGGGGGAGCGCGCCACAGACGAGGCGTGCGCTCGGTTTGACGCGGCAAATGGTCTCGACCGGCCAGTCCCGATCCAGCTGGGCATCTACATTGGCAACCTCGTGCGTGGCGAACTGGGCGATTCGATCCGGTTCTCACGTCCCGTAAGCCAGCTCCTGGTTGAGCGACTTCCCCTGACCATCGAGTTGGCATCGTCGGCGCTGTTTATCGCGATTCTCGTGGGCATACCTCTGGGGATCATCTCAGCTCGACGTCACAACTCACTGGCGGACGTAGGGACAATGGCGTTCGCCAATGTTGGTGTTTCGATGCCGGTGTTCTGGCTCGGCCTGATGCTCGCCTATCTCTTCGCTCTCGTTCTGAAAGGGACCCCGTTTGCCCTACCTCCCTCAGGAAGGCTCACCGCCGGCGCGGTATCCGTTCCCTTTTTTGATGTCTGGGGATGGACGGTTGAGGATGGAACGCTGCGTGAGACGGTGCTCGAATTCCTCTCCAACTTCTTTATCTTCAACTCTCTAATCACCGGCCAATGGCATGTGCTAGGCGACGCCGTGAAACACCTGATTCTCCCGGCGTTGGCACTGTCCACGATCCCGATGGCGATCATCGCCCGAATCACACGATCGTCACTGCTTGAGGTGATGGGAACCGACTATGTGCGGACTGCCCGCGCCAAAGGAGCTCGCGAGCAAAGGGTGGTCGTGCATCACGCTCTCCGCAACGCCCTTTTGCCCGTAGTTACGATTGTGGGGCTTCAGCTCGGGGCGTTGCTCGGTGGCGCGGTTCTTACCGAGACCGTATTCGGTTTGGCGGGAGTGGGACGGTCTTTGTTTGACGCTATCACCGGCCGTGACTTCCCAATCATTCAGGGCTTCACCCTTGTAATTGCTACCGGCTACGTGGCCGTCAATCTGCTGGTGGACATCTCGTATGCCTATCTAGACCCCCGGATCAAACTGCAATGATCGGTTCTGCGCGCGAGCGCGTCCAGGGTTTCGAGGAACTCGCAGGGCAAGTCCAGTTCCTTGGCAGACCCACCTCGGTCTGGCGCAACGCATGGTTGCGTTTGCGGCACCGGAAGACCGGGGTCGCGGGCATGATCATCATCGGGTTTTGGGTGCTGGTGGCAATCTTCGCCCCGATGATCGCTCCCCACGATCCGACCAACAGCTTGCTCGGAGAGGAAGTGGGCATCGTACGCCGCGATCCGCCGTGCATTCATCTGCTCGGATGCAGCCAGGAGAAGCCTCAACACATCCTTGGCCTGGACGGCAACGCACGAGATGAGTTCTCACGCTTCCTTTATGGAGCTCGGGTGAGCCTCACCATCGGGATTACCACCGTCAGCGCTGCCATCGTCGTCGGTGCAGCTCTAGGGGCGATGGCCGGGTATTGGGGAGGCTGGATCGACAACGTCATCATGCGAATCATGGACGTAGTTCTGGGCTTCCCGGCCTTGTTGTTGGCGATCGCAATCGTCTCGGTGCTCGGTCCGGGATTGACAAATGCCCTCCTGGCTATCGCCATCGTCTCGATCCCTCAGTACGCCCGGGTAATGCGAGCAGCGGTCCTACAGATCAAGGAACTCGATTTCGTGTCCGCCTCCCGGGCACTCGGGGCCTCAAGCCTCCGCATCCTCGTCACCCGAATCGTTCCAAACGCACTTACTCCACTGGTGGTATTGGCCACCCTTGGAGTTGCTTCTGCCATCCTCGAGGCGGCCGGGCTGTCCTTCCTTGGGCTCGGTGCCCAACCGCCGACGGCGGAGTGGGGCACCATGCTCGGAGAGGAGCGCAACCAGGTGTTCTCGGCTCCCCACCTGGTGTTCTTCCCAGGTCTTGGGATCATGTTCACAGTGCTCGGCTTCAACCTGCTGGGCGATGGTCTGCGTGACGCCCTCGATCCGAGGCTGAACGATTGAGCGATCGATCCGCCCCCTTGCTCGAGGTCAAAGGGCTGAAGACCTACTTCTTCACTCGTGAGGGAACGGTCCAAGCGGTCGATGACGTGTCCTTATATGTGGAGCGAGGAGAGGTGTTGGGGCTTGTGGGTGAATCGGGCTGCGGCAAGTCGATCACCGCTTTGTCGATTTTGCGCCTGGTTCCCTACCCGGGCCGGATCGTGGAAGGGGAGGTTCG
>CAZPIZ010000186.1:0-4082 GCA_964586615.1 uncultured Acidimicrobiaceae bacterium
TTCAACGTGACCAGCGCCGAGGAATGCACGATTTGCCGTGACCCGAGACGAGACGAAACCACCGTTTGCGTGGTCGAGAGAGCTCAGGACATCGCCGTCATCGAGCGCACCCAGGAGTTCCGAGGCAGATATCACGTGCTCGGTGGTTCGATCTCTCCCATCGGTGGCATCGGTCCGGGCCAGCTGCGAATCTCAGAGCTGGGAGATCGCATCCCGGCAGAGGGGATCACCGAGTTGATCATCGCCACCAATCCGACCGTCGAGGGTGATGTCACCGCCATGTATCTGGCTCGTGAGCTGAAACCGACCGGGGTGCGGATTACACGGCTGGCGATGGGCCTGCCGGTGGGCGGCGACCTCGACTACGCAGACGAACTGACCCTGGGTCGGGCTCTGACCGGCCGGATGGAGATGTGAACCGAAGCGTTGTGCGTTGTGGGTTCTGCGTCTCACATCTCACATCAGGTCCTACGCCACCACCACGGTCTTTTGGTTAACGAACTCGCGGATACCCAGGTGGGCTAGCTCCCGGCCGTAGCCGGAGGTCTTGATGCCGCCGAAGGGAAGGCGGGGATCTGAGGCAACAAAGGCGTTTACGAAGGAGGCACCGGCTTCCAGCCGGGTTGCGGCCAGGTGCTCGGCTCGTTCCAGATCCTGGGAGAAGATGGCGGAGCCGAGGCCGAACTGTGAATCGTTGGCGACCTCGATCGCCTCCTCTTCGTTCCCCACCGTGATGATCGCCGCCGCCGGTCCGAAGGTCTCCTCGTGATACGCAGCCATTCCCTTTTCCACCCCGGCCAGCACCGTCGGCGGATAGAACGCACCCGGGCCGTGGGGTATCTCTCCACCGAGGAGAAGCTTGGCTCCGGCCTCGACCGTACGTACCACCTGGTTGTGGAGTTCTTCGCGAAGGTCCTGACGGGCCATGGGTCCGAGCTTGGTGGCCTCGACTAGCGGATCTCCCATTTGCACTGCCGCCATCTGCTCGACAAAGATTTGTGTGAACTCCTCGGCGACGTCTTCGACGACGATGAAACGTTTGGCGCAGATGCAACTCTGTCCGCTGTTGATGAGGCGGCTGGTGGCGCAAGTGGCCGCGGCCGCGGGGACGTCGGCGTCGGCAAGAACGATATAGGGGTCGCTCCCGCCAAGTTCGAGAACGGTTTTCTTGAGGACCGCCCCGGCTTTGGATGCCACTGCCCGTCCGGCCGGATCACTGCCGGTCAGGGTGGCGGCGACGATCGCCGGGTGCTCGATAACGCGATTGACTACCGACGAACCGATGAGCAGGGTGCTGAACAACCCGTCGGGAATCCCCGCTTCGATCATCACTTCCTCGATGGCGATAGCGCTTCCCGAGACATTGGACGCATGCTTGAGGACACCACCATTGCCGGCCATGAGAGCCGGTGCCAGAAATCGGAAGACCTGCCAAAAGGGGAAGTTCCAAGGCATGACAGCCAGTACCACTCCCAGAGGCTCGTTGTGCAGATAGCTCTTGGTGCGGTCGGTGGGTATGGACACGTCGGCCAGCATGCCCTCGGCCTCGTCGGCGTAGTAATTGCAGACCCAAACGCATTTCTCGATCTCGGCTCGACCGGCGACCACCGGTTTCCCCATCTCGATCGCCATCAAGCGGGCGAACTCGCCTTTCCTGGCTTCGAGGCGCTTGGCGGCTGCCCGCAGGACGACGGCCCGTTCCGAAAAGGGAACCCTTCGCCAATCTCGGAAAGCCCGATGGGCCGCCACCAGTCTGGCGTCCACGTCTTCCCAGCTGTGCTCCGGATACTCGGCGACTACATCCCCGGTGGTTGGATTGACCGACTTCATGGGGCAAAGTTAGCCGGGGCCAGCAGGCCTCGGGCGGGCCGTAGGATGCCGGCCGTGCACATCGTGTGGGACTGGAACGGGACTCTGTTCGACGACCTCGATGTCGTCGTCCGCTCGGTCAACCACGGCCTCGAGCGATTTGGTGCCATGCCAATCGATCTCGATGGATACCGATCGCACTACACCCGCCCGGTCAAGCTGTTCTACGACCGGTTGATAGGTCGAGAGATAACCGACGACGAGTGGATCACGGTCGATCAGGTCTTCCACGATGCCTATCGGGACGCCCTCGACGAGGCGCGCTTGACGGTTGATGCTGCCGAAGCCCTGGAGACGGTGGCTGCCGGTGGCCACACCCAATCCTTGCTTTCGATGTTTCCGCATCCGGATCTGATTCCGCTGGTGGAGCGAATCGGAATCGCTGGTTTCTTTGACCGTATCGACGGACTCTCAGAGGGGAGCCCGGGCGATCTCAAGGCCGGCTATCTGGAAGGTCACCTGCGCCGGCTCATTGTCGGAGAGGATCCACGGTTCGTGGTCGTGATCGGCGATACACCCGACGATGCCATCGCAGCCTCTCACGTTGGAGCGCGGCCGATCCTGTACGACGGGGGATCTCACCATCGCATAGATCTGGAAGCAACCGGCGCCGAGGTGGCCTCGAGCCTGGTGACAGCGGTCGCTCTGGCGCTTCAAATTATTTAGTACTTGGTACTTAGTAAATATTCCAGTGGACGAACTCGTCGAGGGACTTGCGTCCCCCAGGCCTGGCCGGCCCCGGATTTACCCCCGGATATCCCAATGCAACTCCGTAACGACAGTGGGCCCCGTCGGGCAAACCAAGCACCGACGCAGCGTCCTCGGAGCGGTGGAAGGTGATCGGACAGGAGCCGACGCCGAGCGCATTGGCAGCCAGCATCAGGTTCTGGGCGAGACGGCCGGAATCGAACTCGTAACCCTCGGGTTCCTGGACCAGAGCAATTGCGACCGGTGCCCGCCGGATGGGGTCGGTGAAGTCTCCGCATTCGGCGATGCGATTCTTCTGCTCAGGGTCGGTTAATACAACGATCGACCACGACTGGCGGTTCTTGCTGCTTCCGGTCCAGCGTCCGGCCTCGAGGATTGCATGGAGGTGAGGGTCGGAGATCGCCTTGTCCCGAAAGTGTCTGACCACCCGCAGCTTCAGGACGCTGCGGTATGCCTCCGGATTGCTCGATGGACCGGGCATCAGTCCAGCACTACCGCTGATATCTCACGCAGCTTCGCGAGGTTGTGGCGGGCATCCATATAACGGATCGATCCGGTCTTTGACCGCATGATGACAGAGTGGGTAACGGCGGCATCACCCGAGAAGTCGACGCCTCGGAGGTAATCGCCACTGGTAACGCCCGTGGCGGCGAAGAAGACGTTGTTGGAACCAACCAGGTCATCGGTACTCATCACCCTCTTCAGATCCAACCCGGCGCTCCTGGCCGTGGCGGCTTCGCCGTCATCCCGCGGCCATAGACGGCATTGGATCTCTCCGCCCATGCATTTGAGAGCGGCTGCCGAGATAACAGCTTCCGGCGAGCCGCCAATTCCGAGCAGGAGATCGATGCTGGTGTCGGACCGAGCGGTGGCGATGGCGCCGGCGACATCGCCATCGCGGATGAGGCGGATGCGGGCGCCTGCGGCCCGGGCAGCCTGGATGTAGGACTCGTTTCTGGGCCGGTCGAGCAGGACCACGGTCAGATCGTTGACATCCTTGCCTTTGGCCTTGGCCACCTGGCGTAGGTTGTGTTCGACCGGGGCGTCGAGGTCGATTAGACCGGCCGCTTCAGGTCCGACGGCGATCTTGTCCATGTAGACGAGATTCCCGGGGGAGTACATCAGACCCCGGCCTTCGGTGACGGCGATGACCGACAGAGCTCCTGGCTCGCCTTTGGAGGTGAGGGTGGTCCCGTCTACCGGGTCGACGGCGACCTCGACCTGCATTCCTCTGCCGGTCCCGACCTTCTCTCCGTTGTAGAGCATGGGCGCCGAGTCCTTCTCGCCTTCGCCGATGACAACGACACCGTCGATATCGAGCGTGGCGAGATGGGCTCTCATTCCATCGACAGCGGCTTGATCGGCGGCCTCTTTGTCGCCCCGGCCCATCCACCGTGCTGCGGCCATCGCCGCGGTCTCGGTCACCCGGACCAGATCCAACCCGAGATTGCGTTCGACTGGTTCGGCCATTGGAGGAGGAGGGTAGTTCCACCCCTGCGGGCTCG
>CAZPIZ010000187.1:0-4082 GCA_964586615.1 uncultured Acidimicrobiaceae bacterium
GTGATCCTTCACACCAACCTCGGAAGGTCGCCACTCGCCGAGGAGGCAGCCCGGGCCGCCTATGACGTTTCGGTCGGGTACACCAGCATCGAACTCGACACCGAATCCGGCCATCGGGGAATGCGGGGGGGACTCCTTCTCGATCTTCTTTCCGACCTGACGGGGGCCGAGGCCGCCCTGGTCGTGAACAACAACGCCGGCGCCTTGATGCTGACCCTGGCGGCGCTCGCTTCCGGGCGCGAAGTCGTCGTGTCACGGGGTGAGTTGATCGAGATCGGTGGCGCTTACCGCCTGCCGGCGATCATCGCCGCGGGAGGAGCATCGCTGGTCGAGGTGGGCACCACCAACCGCACCCGTCTTGCCGACTACCGATCGGCCGTCACCGAAAGAACCGCAGCCCTTCTCAAGGTTCACACGTCGAACTACCAGGTTCTTGGGTTCACCGAGGAGGCCCGGCTACCCGAACTGGTGACGCTCGGGCATGACACCGGAATCACGTCGGTTTTCGATCAGGGCTCGGGCCTGCTCGACGAGCGGGCCTCCTGGCTCGGTGGCGCTCCCCCCGCCTGGCTGGCCGGCGAGCCCGGCGTTCATCAGGCGGTGGCGGCCGGAGCAGATCTGGTGCTGTTCTCGGGCGACAAGCTCTTCGGAGGACCCCAGGCCGGGGTGGTGGTGGGTCCCTCAGAACTCATCTCGAGACTCGCCCGGCACCCGTTGGCCAGGGCCCTTCGGGTAGACGGGGCGACGGTCGCGGCTCTCACAGCCACGGCCACGATGTACGCCGATGGCCGCGGCTCTGAGGTCCCGGTCTGGCAGATGGCCACCGCCACCTTTGCGGAGTTGGAGGAAAGAGCGCAACAGATCATCGCCGAGGTCGGTGGGCCTGACCTGGCGATCGAGGCGGGCTCTTCTGTCCTCGGCGCCGGCTCGGTCCCCGGGGCGAGTGTTCCCAGCCCGGTAATCACCGTTGGCAAGAAAGCCGACCGTGTTTTCGGTGCACTCCTCTCCGGCGAGCCCCCGGTCCTCGCCCGTCGCGAGGCCGGTCGTGTGATCCTCGACCTCCGGGCGATCCCATCCACCGAGGACGGTCGCTTGGCCCAGGCCTTGGCGGTGGCATGCCGGTCGTAGCAACGGCAGGCCACGTTGATCACGGCAAGTCAACCCTGGTCCAGTCGCTGACCGGTCGGGACCCGGATCGCTGGGACGAAGAAAAGCGCCGGGGTATGACCATCGACCTGGGCTTTGTCTGGATGACCCTGCCGAGCGGTCGCAGGGCTTCGTTCGTAGATGTTCCCGGCCATCGTCGCTTTATGGGCAACATGCTGGCCGGGGTCGGTCCGGTCGATGCCGCCCTGCTGGTGGTTGCTGCCGACGAGGGTTGGATGCCTCAGTCCGAGGAGCACCTGGCGGTGCTCGACCTGCTCGGGATCGATCGGGCGGTGGTCGCGGTCACCAAGAGCGATCGGATCGAGGCGGCCGCCCTTCCCGCTCGAGTGGCGGAGATCTCTGAACGCCTTCGAGGCACGACCCTCCATGGAGCGCCGGTCATCGCCGTCTCTGCCATCAACGGCGACGGACTCGACAGTCTCCGTGAGGCTCTTGATCGGGTGAGCCCGGCGGAGCCCGATGACCATGGCCGCCCGCGCCTGTGGATCGACAGGGCGTTCACGATTCAGGGAGCTGGGACCGTGGTCACCGGCACCCTCACCGGTGGCACTCTGACCGTGGGAGACGAGGTTTCGGTTTGGCCCGGCTGGCCGACGCTGCGAATTCGAACCCTGCAATCAAATGAGGAGAACGTCGACCGTATCGGGCCCTCAACCCGGGTGGCCGTGAATCTGGCCGGGATCGATCGGGAGGGAGTGAAACGCGGGGCGATGATCTCGCGGCCCGGATCCATGTGGCCCACCAAACGGATGCTGGTCCAACTAAAGCGCGCCCGCTACGAGGAAGGGCTCACCGAACGCGGCTCGTATCTTCTCTACGTCGGCACCTACTCGGGTAAGACCCGCCTGAGCTTGTTGGATGCGGGCCTGTTGGATGAGGCTCCGTTGGATGAAGGACAGTCAGCGCTTGCTCTTCTCGAGGTCGGCCAGCCGCTCTGCATCGAAACCGGCGACCGCTTCATCATCCGCGATTCGGGCCGGCAAATGGTCGTCGCCGGCGGAACGGTGCTCGATCCCGATCCGCCTCGTCGGCGAAAGGACGCGATTCCGCTGGGGCGGGACCTGATCGCTGCGCGGGAAGACGGACCCGACGGCGCCGCCTCGGTCATGTTGGATCATCGCCATCGGGCCTCCCTGGCCGATCTCGCCGCCCGCTCGGGTGGAGGAATTCCCCGGGGAGCTGTGGTGGCAGGCGATGAAGCGGTCTCGGCCTCCGAAGCAAGACGGCTCGCCGCAGCCGCCGAGCAGGAAGTGGCCGTCTTCCACAAGGCCAACCGCCTCGAGAAGGGAATCGGCATCGGGCAGCTGGCGGGTGCTCTTGGTCTCGACCCCGAAATGACCAGGGCGATCGTGGTGGGCCTCACTGATCTCGAGGTTTCCGGTGCGTTGGTTTCGGCCAGGGGCACAGAGCAAGACGAGATCGATTCCGATCCGCGATGGCTGCAAGCCCGGGGCAGCCTCGAGGGGGCCGGGCTGGCGCCGCCGCCGATCCGTGAGCTCGGTCTCGACGGTGAGCTGCTGCGGGTCCTGCTCCGTTCCGGTCGCCTGGTGCGGGTGTCGGACGACTTCGTCTACCTGCCAGAGGATGCCACTCGGATGATCGAAGTTATGCGATCGATGGGCGAACCGTTCAGCGTCAGCGACTTCCGACAGAAGGCCGGGATCTCCCGCAAACATGCCGTGCCATTCTTGGAGTACACCGACCGCGAGAGTGTGACGATGCGAAGCGGAGACCTGAGGACGGTCCGTTCCGGAGGCTGAGCGGGTTTGGGTAGCCTGCTCGACGGAGGCGTCCGAGTGCCTGGTGGGCTCCTCGGTCTTCAAAACCGATGGGGGGTCGATAGATCCCCGGCGGGTTCGATTCCCGTCCGCCTCCGCCATCTACCTAAGAGTTATTTGGGCCGGCCCCGACACGACCTCGCCGACGACGGCGGCAGTGAGGGTGCCGGCGGCGTTGAGGGCCTCGACCAGCGCCACCGATCGATCAGCGGGCACCGATATCAGTAGACCGCCCGAGGTTTGAGCATCGGCCAGGATTCGAATCGTGGTCTCGTCGACACCTTCGTTGGTGACGAACGACCTGACCGAGGCGAGGTTGCGCTCGCTCCCACCGGCGTACACGTCCGCTTCGACCAGATCCCGCACGCCCTCCAACACGGGTACCGCCCTGGCGTCGATGACAGCGCCGACGCCGGAGGCAATGACCACTTCTCGCAAGTGTCCGAGAAAACCAAAGCCGGTGACATCGGTGGCCGCGTTGACACCGATCTTCTGCATTGGCCCCACGGCCGCGGCGTTGAGGGCGGTCATGGTCTCGACCGCGGCATCGGCGAGTTCGGGAGGGCAGACACCGCGTTTCAGGGCGGTCGTGATTACCCCCATTCCCAATGGCTTGGTCAGCACTAAGCGGTCGCCGGGGCGGGCGCCGGCATTGGTTATGACACCGTCACGGGGAACGAGTCCTGTGACCGCAAACCCGTACTTGGGCTCGGGGTCATCGATGGAATGGCCGCCGACGATCGTCGTTCCGCTCAAGACCATGACATCGGCACCGCCTTGAAGTACTTCCCCCAGGAGCGAGAACGGGAGCTCGGTTCGTGGCCAACTAACCAACTGGAGTGCGGTGATCGGTGTCCCCCCCATGGCGTAGACATCGGAGAGAGCATTGGCGGCTGCGATCCGGCCCCAGTCGTAGGCGTCGTCGACGATCGGTGTGAAGAAGTCCACCGTCTGCACGAGCATCTCACCGGAAGGCAGCGCCCACACCCCGGCGTCGTCGGAGGTCTGGAACCCGACGACCAGGTTCGAGGACGATGTGGCCGGGTGATCCCGAAGCGGTCCGATGATGGCGTTGAGGTCATCGGGACCGAGCTTGCAAGCGCAACCGGCCCCATGCGAGAACGCGGTCAGGTTGGT
>CAZPIZ010000188.1:0-4051 GCA_964586615.1 uncultured Acidimicrobiaceae bacterium
AAGGCCTTCTGACAGCTCCGCAAACCCCTTCAGGCCGCCGTTGCCCAACCGGCGAGGGCGGAGACTTCGGCGATCACCTCACTGACCGTCAGGGCAGGGTCCAGTTCGGCGGTGATATCGGGAGTGACCCCACCACCGCCGAAGTCGGCTCCATCGGCGGTGACCCACCTGGCAACGGTGAGCTTGAGCGCTCCACCGTTGGAAAGACCGAAGCGTTGCTGGACCGTGTTCTTACCGAAGGTGTTCTCGCCGATGATCAGGGCCCGCCGCCGCTCTTGCAGCGCCGCCGAGAGGACCTCCGAGGCGCTGGCGCTTCCCCGGTTGACCAGGACCGCAATCTCGAGATCGGAGCGGGTGGCGATCCCACCATTTTCCACCGAGTACGTGGTCTCCTCGTCGGGAGCCTGGGTTCGCACGACCACTCCGCCGTCGAGGAACTCGCTGGCGATGTTGACGGTGGCATCAAGAGCGCCTCCCGGGTTGTCGCGCAGATCGATGACGAGACGGGCGATGCCGCTGTCGAGAAGAGCGAGCAGAGCGCCGTGAAGTTGACGATCCGAAGTGTCGGTAAAGAGGTTCAATCTCAGGTAGCCCACCCCCGACACCACCTCACTCTCAACCACCGGAATGGTCAACGCCGCCCTGGTGATGGTGATGTCGAGTTGGCGACCTTCCCTGTCGACGGTGAGCGTCACCTCGGTTCCTGCCTGACCCCTGACCGCAGCCGTCACCTCATCGACGGTCCAGCCGTCGATGGCCGCCGAGTCCACAGCCAGGAACACATCACCCGCCTCGAGACCCGCCCCGGCGGCAGGGCCATCGGCAAAAGTCGAAATCACGACGAGACGGCAGGTCGGCGATACAACCGCACACGGGCTCGATTCGGGGTCGGCAGCTGTCATGTCCTCGCTGGCGACCAGCGCTCCGATCCCCTCAACCTCTCCCGTCTGGTCTTCCTTGAGCAACTCCAGCGCCTGAGGGTCGAGGTAGGCGCTGTTGGGGTCGAGGGCCGCCACCATCCCGGACAGGGCGGCTTCGGCGGCGGTTTCGGTCGACGCACCTTCAAATGCCATCGCATCACAAACCGGTCGGAAGGATTCGTTGGGAATCGCACATGAGACCGAGTCGGACCCTGAAGTGGTCAGCCCCTCGACGCCATCGGCCGCCGCCCCGGCCAGAACAACGTCTGTGATCGGGTCGACGTAATAGCGCTGGATCAGGGAATATCCCTCGCACAAGAGGCCGCCTTCACCGCCGTCGCATTCGACCGACTCCACGGGAATGGTCGTCGTCGACGACGGCGGAGCAGCGCCGTCGCCATTGGGTGCAGAAGTTGTTGGCACCGAAGTCGTAGCGCCTGAAACCGTGATGCCTGACGCCGTGGTAGTTGTAGGAGGGACAGTGGTTGCGGGAGACGCAGGCTGGCTTGAACAAGCTGCTGCGACAAGCACCGGGAGGGCAAGGAGCAACCAACGCCGGAGGTTCCGTCTCTCGGGCACACCCATATTCAAGCGCAGGCCGATAAATCCGCCATCAATCAGCGGCAGCAATGGCAGCGTCTACCAATTCCGGAACGGTCAGATCGGAACCCAGCTCGAGAAAGACGTCGGGAACCACCCCGGTTCCTTCCACCGAGGCCCCCTCCGGAGTGGTCCAGCGAGCGGTCGTGACCCGAAGAAAGCCCCCGTTGTTGAGCTCAAAGGGGAGCTGAACCAAGTTCTTTCCGAAGGTGGGGGCGCCAACGATCACCGACCGTCGGCGCTCCTGGAGGACCGCCGCCAGGATCTCGGCCGCCGAAGCGCTCGAGCCATTGACCAGCGTGATGATCGGAATCGAGGTGGCGATTCCGCCTTCCAGGGCCGGATAGTCAAGGCTCTCGAGGGGGCCGGCGGTTCGATAGAGAAGCCCGTTGGAGAAGAACTCCGAGGCGATGATCGAAACCGAGAACAGAAACCCGCCCGGGTTGTCACGAAGGTCGAGCACTAGCCGTCGGGCTCCGGCGTCGATGAGGCTCTCGAGCGCAACGTGGAAGGAGAGGTGGGCATCGATCCCGAACTCGGGCAACCGCACGTAGCCGGTGTTGCCGACCATCTCGATGCTGACCAGCAAAGCGGAGGCATCGGCTCGGATCAGTTCCACCTCCAACCAGGCACCCTCCCGATTGATTACGAGCACTACGCCGGTCCCGGCTTCTCCAGCCAGCATCCCCGCAACCTCGATAACCTGCTGACCCAGGATCTCCTCACCATCCACTTTTTCGATTGTGTCGCCCGCCACCAACCCGGCGGCGTCGGCCGGTCCGGCTCCAAGCACAGCGATCACCTGGAGGGGACATGCCAGCTCGATCCGAACGCAAGGGGATCCGGTAGCGGTCAGAGCCCCGATCACCATGCTCAAACCGGGAATGATCCCGTCTTCACCCACGGCTCCGCTGAGCTCGGGAGGGATATACATCGTGTAAGGATCGACTGTGTCGACGAGCATGCTGGCGACAGCCGATTCGATCATGGGCTGGAGCGGAACGAGATCGGTTTCCATCCGTTCGGCCACCGCCTCACAAAGCGAGGAAAAGGCCGCTGTCGGGACTGCACAGGTGATCCCACGAGGAAGAGGCTCGGTCTCGGTTGACGAGAAGGACCAAATCCCTTCGGTGGCAGCCACCGCCAATTCGAGGTCCTCGGGTGGATCGACGTGATTTGAACCAAGCAGCTCCACCACCTCGCAGAGCACGGCGAAGGTCACCGGTGGAGCCGAGCATCCGGCGAGGGTCACCTCGAGATCGCCAATCGTCGTGGTTGTTGGGGTCGTGGTTGTTGGGGTGAGCGTGGCAGTTGACCCGGCCGAGCTGCACGAGACCAGAGCAGCCACCAGTACGACCAGGACCCTGAACTTGTAGGTCACCCGATTACCCACCAGATGATTCTCGTCAATACCGGGGTAGATGTTGATCGCTACCTTCGGGGCCGTGGAAGGCGCCGTTCTCACCATCTCCGGTTCAGACGAGACCCCGATCCGCCTCCAGGTGGACGGGCACCGATTTGTCGAACCAGGTCCCGGATCAGGCGCTGAACTCGATCTGAGGGGGTTCTACCCCCTGGGTGGCCTGGCGGACTGTCATGCCCATCTGGCGGTGGACGCGCTGAGCGACGTACAAGAGTTTGGTGAGATCGAAGGCATCCGTCGCCGCGCTTTCGCCCATCTCGACCGGGGGGTTTTCCTTGTCGTCGACAAGGGCTGGCGCGATGAGGTCGTGTTGAGGCTGATTGAGGAGGCTCCAACGACAAGGCCTCACCTCCAGGCCGCGGGGCGAATCATCACGGGCCCATTCGGATACTTCCAGGGCTTTGCCGTCGAAACCGACGAGTTGGGGCTGTCGGCGGCCATCGCTTCAGCGACTACGACCGGAGGGTGGGTAAAGCTCATTGGAGATTGGCCCCAGAAGGGCCGGGGGCCGGTCATCAGCTTTGGCGAGGAGGCGTTGGCCCAGGCGTGTGCAATCGCGCATAGAGCGGGAGCGAGGGTCGCAATCCACACCATGGCACCGGACACGCCCGGTCTGGCGGTCAGAGCAGGGGTCGACTCGATCGAGCACGGTCTCTATCTCACAGATGATGACGTCGCCCTTCTTGGACGACGTGGCGGCGCCTGGGTGCCGACCATCGGCAACGTCCGCGGTGTGATGGAGATGCTTGGCTCGGGATCGAGCGGAGCCCGGATCCTGGGCGCCGGACTCGAGAATGTCGCCCGCCTCCTGCCGCTGGCGATCGAGCAAGGAGTCATGGTGCTGGCGGGAACCGATCTCGGCCTCGCCCACGGCGATGTCGCCAGGGAGGCGGCTTTCTTGAAGTCCTACGGTCTTTCAGACCGGGCAGCCGTATCGGCAACAAGCGACTCGGCCTACCGCTACCTGGGAATCTCGTCCCTCGCCCCGGGCGCAAGCGCCGACGTGGTCCTGTTCGAAGAGGACCCGAATGAGAACGTGACGGAGCTGGCCCGACCGGTCGCTGCCATGCGAGCCGGCCGGGTGGTCTTCGACCACGTGAACGCCTTC
>CAZPIZ010000189.1:0-1483 GCA_964586615.1 uncultured Acidimicrobiaceae bacterium
GCGGAGCTTGTGATTCAACAACCGTGTATTTTGCAGGAATCTAGAAGAGGAGATTGTCATTCCTGACAAAGTGCGGCTGGCTGTCGTAGGTCTCGGTTGGTGGGGATCGGAGTTGGTCAAGGGTGTCCGTAGCACCGGAATTGCCGATGTAACGACGTGTTACGCCCGGACGGCAGCGACGCGAGAAGAATTCGCCGCCCAGCATGAGCTAAAGGCCGCGTCTTCCTATGAGGCCCTATTGACCGACTCCGAAATCGACGGGCTCATCCTGGCCACCTCACACTCCAGTCATGCCGACCTGGTCATCGAAGCAGCCGCGGCTGGCAAGCACGTATTCGTGGAAAAGCCTTTTACGCTGACAGTCGAAGCTGGGCGTCGGGCGATCACGGCAGCCTCCGAAGCCGGGGTCGTCCTTCAGGTCGGTCACAACCGGCGGCGGCAGCCGGCAAATCGGAGGATGAAGCAGATGATCGGTAACGGCGACATGGGCCAGGTGGTGGCGGTCGAGGCCAATCAATCGGGGTCTCGGGGTTTGACGATAGATCTGAGCAGTTGGAGGACGGATCCCGCCGAGAGCCCTCTGTCAGGAATGACGGGCATGGGTGTGCATCAAATCGACACCATGCACTACCTGCTGGGTCCGGTGCGAGCGGTATCAGCGCGCAGCAACCGGATCGTCAAGCGAACGGCTTTGGACGACGCCTCCGTGCTAGCCCTGGAGTTCGCCAGTGGAGTGGTCGGCTCCCTGGTGACAAGTTATGTCGCTCCGTCTACGGTGCGAATCGGGGTGATGGGTACCGGGGCGGCGGCATGGAATGAGCTCGATGGCAAGCGGCTTGTGGTTCAGTCGATCTCGGAAAAGGAACCTCATGAGGTCGATGTCCAGGTACTCGACACAATCACCGACCAGCTCAGCGAGTTCGCCTCTTGCATACAGACCGGCAAGGCTCCCGAGACCGGAGGGCTTGAGGGCCTGCGGGTGGTAGCCGTGATGGAGGCGGCCATCGCCGCCGCCGCCCATGGCGGCACGGTCGAGGTGGAGGATGTCGGCTGACATGGCGACACAGTTCGAACGTTCGGCCATCGAGGTTGGCGGTCTGGCGCCCCCCGCCGGCCACTATTCGCATGGGATCATCGCTTCTGGACGAATGCTTTTCGTGGCCGGTCAGGTGGCCCTCGATGAACACGGCCAGCTGGTCGGGCGAGGTGATGCAGCCTCCCAAGCCCGCCAAGTACTGATGAACTTGAAGCGAGTGGTTGAAGCAGCCGGAGCTTCTATGGCCGACGTCGCCCGCACGACGGTTTATCTGACCCGGTTGGAGGATCGGGGTCCGGTTGGGAAGGTTCGGGCCGAGTTCTTCCCATCGCCCCCGCCCGCCAACACCCTGCTGGTGGTGGCCTCTTTGGCCCAGCCCGAGTTCCTGGTGGAGATAGATGCGGTAGTTCCGTTGGTTTGATTGCGTGGTGCGTCGAACTCGCGACC
>CAZPIZ010000189.1:1583-4051 GCA_964586615.1 uncultured Acidimicrobiaceae bacterium
CCCCCTTGACCTCGCAAAGCCTCGGTCGGTCCGACGTAAACGTATCACGTGCCGCGTAGAGCGCCTTCTCCTGGAAGGAACCGCCCGGCGAAAATGCCGAATGGCTTGCCGGCGGCGGCGATCCGTTGACCCCTCAGATACGTGGCCTCCACTGCTCCCCTTCCCCGTTGGCCGGCGTATGGCGACCAACCCGACTTGCTGATGATGTCGACGTTTTCGATCACCCATTCCCGTTGGGGATCGACCAGCACGATGTCGGCGTCGGCGCCTACCGCGAGATGACCCTTGCGGGGGTGAAGACCGTACCGACGGGCCGGCGCCTCTGAGTAGAGAGCGACGACCTCTTCGTAACGGAGTCTTCCGGCTGCCGCTGCATCGAGCAATAGACGAAACGTGGTGTCGAGACCGGGGAGACCGAAGTGGACATCCCAGAAACTCCCGGCGAATTTCTGATCGAGAGTCGAGGGGGCATGGTCGGTCGAGATGTGGTTGAAACCTCCTCCTCGCAAGAGATCCCACATGTCTCGCTCCTCCTGATCGGATCGGATCCGGGCCGGTGGGGTGAACTTGCGCAGGGCACCCTCCACGAGCACCTCGTCTTCTCGCAAATGGAGGTACTGGGGGCATGCCTCCGCCACGACGTCGACGCCGGAGCCGCGGGAGGACGCCACCAGCGCCGCCACCTCGGGGGTGCTGACGTGGGCGATCGTCGCCCGCGCCCCGGCCTGGCGGGCAAGGATGACAACCGCCTGCACAGCCACTTCCTCGGCTGGCCGGTTGCGCCACTCGATCAGCAACCCCGGGTCGTTCCGACCCTGGTCGCGCAACCTTCGCTCTGCCTCTGCGGTGAGTGACTCGTCCTCGCAATGGATCAGGCTGTTGCCACCGAAGAGGGCCAGTTCGGTTAGGACCGCGGTCATCGTCTCGCCCTCGACCGCCGGTACCCCATGGGTGGTACAGGTGAAGATCTTGAAGAAGGCGACCCCACCCGCCCATAGATCGGCCAATGCGGAGACCTGGCCTGGCCAGACGTGGGCCGCGAGCCCAAAGTCGACCCGCGACCGCTGTTCTAGATGCGCGAGCTTGGCGGTGAGCTCGGCGATGGTCCGCACCGGATGTCCGTGAGTGTGTTCGATGATCGTCGTCACTCCATTGGCTGCGGCCGCGGCGGTTCCGGTCGGGAAGTCCTCGCGGCTGGAGTCTCCCGGATCCATCAGGTGAACGTGGGTGTCGACCATTCCCGGCATCACCATCAGACCATCGGCATCGACGACCTCATTCGCGTCATGGACAGCTTCGTCGATGAGGGCTACCCGGCCTCCTGTCACATAGACGTTCAAGCGAGACCTACCGGTCGGGGTGACCAGGGTCCCACCCACGATCGCCAGCTCGAAATCGCTCAACTCACCTCGAACACGATCTTGAGGGCGGCCGCATCGTTGATCAGTTCCCCCAGAACACCAGGGGCCTCCTCGATGGGCAACCGGTGGGTGACCAGGGCGGCGAGCTCCACCGCTCCGTTGGCGACGAGTTCCACCGCCCGGGCATAGTCCCGAGGCAGGGCAGCCCGCGGGTTGAGCAACGTGAGCTCCTTGTGATAGAGCTGGTAGTAGGGAAGTCCGGAGTCTCTGTGGGTCACGGTTCCGAATGCGGACACGGTCCCGCCATGACCGGCCAGATCGATGGCCTGGCTGAGGGTCGATTCATATCCGGCGCATTCAACGACGACCGCCGCCCCCCTCCCCTGGCTCACCGCGCGGATGGCCTCCTTGGCCTGATCGGGACCGACGGCTTCGGTGGCACCCCAACCACGGGCCATCTCCTGCTTCCACTCCGACCGGGTGACCGATACGATCGAAGTGATGCCCCGGGCCTTGAGAAGCTGAAGGTGCAGAAAGCCGGTCACGCCCAACCCGATGACCACCGCGGTATCGCCCGGAAAAATCGAGAACTGACTCTGGGCATGAACACAGGTCCCCAGGACCTGAAGCAGCGGAGCATCGTCGGATGACACCGAATCTGGAAGCGGATGCAAAAAGGTCTCCGGAACGGCCAGGTACTCGGCGAAGACCCCATCGAGGTCGCGACCCAACAATCCGCCGTTAAGGCAGAGATTGGCGCGATCGGCCCGGCAAAGCTGGCAGTACCCACAAGCAGCGCCCGGGTCCACGACGACCCTGGTCCCTGCCGGGAACAGTCCCATCTGCCCAGGAGTCTCGATCACTCCGACCATCTCATGCCCCATGATCCGGGGATAGGCGACTTTGATCTTGCCCTTGAAGATGCTGGCGTCGGTGCCGCAGACCCCAACCCGCTCAACCCGCACCATGGCGCGGCCGGAAGGAGATGGATCCGGGACCTCCTGCACATTGGCCGAACCTGCGGCTTCGAGTACGAGCGCTTTCATCTGTCTTGAGACCTTTCCACTGGCTGGTCCCTGTTTAGTTGAGCCGGGCGGTGTCTCCGCC
>CAZPIZ010000190.1:0-4043 GCA_964586615.1 uncultured Acidimicrobiaceae bacterium
GCGGCCCGTTTTCGCTCGACGTCCTCGGCCAGGTCGGTCCACGACTTCGCGAACTTCTCGACTCCCTGTTCCTCCAAAACACCGGTCACATCGTCCATGTCGATGCCGACGCTCTTGAGTTGGTCGAGGAGGCGGTGGGCATCTTCGATCTCGCCGGGCCCAAACGGCTGCGGCAGTGGAAGACCATGGTCCTGGTATCCGTCAACGGTTTCCAGTGGCATGGTGTTGACGGTGTGAGGTGCCACCAGCTCGGTGACGTAAATCGTGTCGGGGTAGTCCGGGTTCTTGGTAGAGGTGGATGCCCAGAGAGGTCGTTGCACCCGGGCACCGGCCAACCCGCGCCGGAGCCATTCCTCCGAGCGGAACCTTTCGAGGAACAAACCGTAGGCGGCCCGAGCGTTGGCGATGGCGGCCTTGCCTCGAAGCGCAAGAGCCTGGGGCGTGCCGATCTTCTCGAGGCGGGGGTCGACTTCGGTGTCGATCCGCGAGACAAAGAAGGACGCAACCGAGTTGACCGTCTTGAGCTTTCCCCTAGCGGTCTCGAACTCGGCCAAACCCCTCTGATATGCCTCGATCACCTCGGCATAGCGTTCCAGCGAAAAGATCAGGGTTACGTTGATCGAGATTCCTTCGGAGGTGAGACGTCGAATCGCTTCGACCCCCGGTTTGGTGGCCGGCACCTTCACCAGGAGGTTGGCGCGATCTATGCGCTTAACCCACTGCCGGGCCTCGGCGATAGTGCCTTCGGTGTCCTGGGCCAGCAACGGGCTTACTTCTACCGAGACGAAGCCATCGCCACCATCACTCCATTCCCAGACGGGGCGAAGAACGTCACAGGCGTCAGCGATATCGGCCGTGACGAGGCTGGCCAGGATTTCGTTGGTGTCGTGTCCGGCTTTGGCCAGTTTCCGCAGGGGGCGGTCGTAGTCGGAACTCTTGGTAATGGCGCTGGCAAAGATGGTCGGGTTCGACGTGACTCCGCTGATCGCGTCCTCGGTGATCCGGCGCTCGAGCTCTCCCGAGTCGATCATCGAACGACTGATCTGATCGGACCAAACGCTTTGGCCTGCCGCCGGTAGGCCGTGAAGACGGGAATTGAGCATCTCAGTGGCTCCTCTTACCAAAGATTGAGGTTCTGGTGACCAAGTTAGCCCAGCGCTGGCCTTGTTTTTGGGCGGTAACCTCGGATGGTCGTGCCTCGCCGCATTCTCATCGCCAAACCCGGGCTCGATGGCCATGATCGGGGGGCGAAAGTGATTGCCCGTGCCCTGCGGGACGCCGGCAACGAGGTGATCTATTCCGGTTTGCACCAGACACCGGAGCAGATCGTCGCAACGGCGATAGACGAGGACGTTGCAGCGGTGGGCCTGTCATCACTGTCAGGGGCGCATCTGAGCTTGTTTCCCAGGGTGGTGGGGCTGTTGCGGGAAGCTGGAGCAGAAGACGTCGTTGTCTTTGGCGGTGGGATCATTCCCGAGAGCGACGTGGTCACCCTTGAGAAGGCCGGCCTGGCGGCCGTCTTCGGACCCGGCACCCCTCTGACGACTATCACCGATTGGGTGGCCACTAACGTGCCGCCCCGTTGATGTTCTCGGCTTCCACCCACCACCCACCATGAAGATCCACGAATACCAGGCAAAACAGTTGATGGCTGCTCACGGGATACCGGTTCCGATGGGACAGGTGGCCACCACGGTCGAGGAAGCGGTGGCGGCCGTGGGGCCGATCATCGAGCAATCTCATAACCCGGTTGTCGTCCTGAAATCGCAGATCCACGCCGGTGGTCGGGGAAAGGGAACCTTCAAGGAGTATCCCGATCTGCGGGGCGTGAACGTCGTCACCGCCGGCATCAAAGGCGGGGTGGCGGCCACCAAAGAGGCTGTGCAGGAACTCGCTGAGAAGATGCTGGGTTCGACGCTGGTAACCATCCAGACCGGACCCGGTGGCAAGCAGGTCAACCGGCTTTACGTCGAACAAGGAATCGACATTGCCCGCGAGCTCTACCTTGCCGTTCTGCTGGATCGGGCCGAATCGCGCAACGTCGTGATGGCTTCGACCGAGGGTGGCATGGATATCGAGCAGGTTGCCGAGAAGAGTCCCGATCTGATCCTCCGAGAAACTATCGATCCGGCAATCGGTCTGGCAACGTTCCAGGCCAACCAGCTCGGCTGGGGCCTCGGCCTGGAGGGTGAGGCGCTCGCCAACTTCGTCGGGTTCGTCACCACCCTTGCACGACTCGCCGAGGAGCTCGACACCGACCTTGTCGAGATCAACCCATTGGTCCTGACGACGTCGGGAAACGTGATGGCTCTTGACGGGAAAATGGCCTTTGACGACAACTCTCTGTCCCGCCATCCCGATCTGGCGCAGATGCGAGACGAAACCGAAGAAGATCCTTCCGAGCTTGAAGCCAAGAAGACCGGGCTCTCCTATATCAAACTCGACGGGAGCATCGGGTGCATGGTCAACGGGGCCGGTTTGGCAATGGCGACCATGGACATCATCAAGTACTTCGGTGGCGAGCCGGCCAACTTCCTCGATGTCGGTGGCGGCGCCGACGCCGAACAGGTGGCAGCCGCCATCCGCATCATCACCGCCGATCCCAACGTCAAAGGGATCCTCGTCAACATCTTTGGCGGCATCATGAAATGCGACACGATCGCCGCAGGCATCATCTCGGGCATCCAACAGGTCGGGCTCGATGTCCCGATGGTGGTTCGCCTGGAGGGCACCAATGTCGAGATCGGGAAGCAGATGTTGGACGAATCCGGGCTCAATCTGGTGACCGCGGCCGATATGAAGGACGGAGCCCAAAAGATCGTGGAGCTAGCCAGATGACGCCTCGTACTCTGTCTTTCGTCTTCCGTCTTCCGTCTGTCCTCTCATGAGCATCCTCGTCGACTCGAAGACCCGTCTTCTGGTTCAGGGCCTTGGCAAGACGGGGCGGTTTCATGCCGACCGATCCATCGCCTATGGAACCAACGTGGTGGCCGCGGTCCATCCCAGCCGGGCGGGAGAGACCGAGGTGTTCGAAGGCGACACCGACCAGTCGGGAGCTCCGGGCCGGCCGGAGCGGTTTCGGGTCGAACTCCCCATTTTCAGAACAGTGGAAGAAGCGATGGCCGAGACCGGGGCTAACGCGTCCGTTGTGTTCGTTCCCCCGGCCGGTGCGGCCGACGCCATTATGGAATCGGCGGCTTCGAGCATGCCCCTGATCGTGGCCATCACCGAGGGGGTTCCTGTAGGCGACATGATCAGGGCCAAGCGGTACCTGGAGGGCAAGCCGGTTCGTCTTGTCGGGCCCAACTGCCCGGGTGTGATCACCCCCAAAGAATGCAGGATCGGGATCATGCCGGGTTACATCCATCAGCCTGGTCGGATCGGCGTTGTCTCCCGCTCCGGGACCCTGACCTATGAGGCCGTCTACCAGCTGACCCGGCTTGGCCTTGGCCAAACGACCGCAGTCGGCATCGGTGGCGATCCGGTCAATGGGACCAACTTCGTGGACGTGCTTCGGCTGTTCAACGACGACCCTTCGACAGAAGGCGTGATCATGATCGGAGAGATCGGCGGCACTGCCGAGGAAGACGCCGCCGTTTTCGTCGCCGAGCACATGAAGAAGCCGGTGGCGGGTTTCATCGCCGGGACGACGGCACCTCCGGGGCGGCGCATGGGTCATGCAGGGGCCATCATTTCAGGCGGTAAAGGAACTGCCGAAGCCAAGATCGCCGCCCTCCGGGAAGCCGGCATAGTCATCGCCCCCACCCCCACCGACATGGGCACAGCAATGCTGGAAGCGTTGGGCCGAGCGCCCTACTCAGTGGGCAGCAGGCAGTGACTCACTATTCGCTCCTGAGATCAACCCTTCGGATTAGCTGGGCGTTGGCAGCAACTACCACCGTCGAGGCGCTCATGAGCACGGCCGCCGCGGCCGGTGGCAGTACGATCCCCGCCCCGGTCAAGGCGCCGGCCGCCAGCGGAATCGCAGCCACGTTGTACCCGGCTGCCCAAATCAGGTTCTGAATCATCTTGCGATAACCCGC
>CAZPIZ010000191.1:0-3952 GCA_964586615.1 uncultured Acidimicrobiaceae bacterium
TTGAGGGCTGGCAATTGAGGGCTGGAAGTTGAGCTGGGAAGCCTGGTTCTGCCTGGGCGTCGTCATCGCCGTCCTCATAACGCTCGTTCGCGACCTGGTTGCCCCGGCCGTAGCGATGGCGGGGGGAATGGTGGCGGTGTTGGTGGCCGGGATCGTGACCCCGAGCGAAGCACTGTCCGGGTTCTCCAACCCGGCCCCGCTAACCGTCGCCGCCTTGTTCATCCTCGCCAGGGCCGTTGAGAAGACCGGCGCCCTCACTCCCGTGGTGCAGGCGACATTGGGATCGAACGGCAGCGTTCGCGGGTCGTTGGCCCGCCTCGTCGCACCAACGACCGCGGCGTCGGCGTTTCTCAACAACACACCGATTGTGGCGATGCTGCTTCCCCAGGTTCGGGCATGGGCCGAGGCCCGGGGACGGTCTCCGTCTCTCTACTTGATGCCTCTGTCGTTTGCCGCATTGTTGGGCGGGGTGGTGACCGTGATCGGCACCTCGACCAATCTGGTGATCTCGGGCCTTCTGGAAGCCGCCGGTGAACCGGCCCTCGGATTCTTCGAAATCACTGCGGTAGGGCTTCCCATCGCGGTCGTGGGAGGCGTGTTGCTGGTCTTGCTGACACCCAAGCTCCTACCCATCCGACGCTCCGTCCGTCAGGATGCAGAGGACGAAACCCGCAAGTTCGTAGTCGACATGGTGGTCGAGGAATCCGGACAGATAAACGGACGAACGGTCGAGGCCGCCGGCCTGAGACACCTGTCGGGCTCTTTCCTGGCAACCCTCGAACGTGACGGCGACCTCTTGGCGCCGGTCGCCCCAGACACGGTCCTCAAGACCGGAGACCGGCTGCGCTTCGTTGGAAAGTCCGACGACGTGATGGACCTCCAGAAAACCAGGGGTCTCAAGTCGGCCGAGGCTGGCCATCTCCTCAGCATCGAGACCGACCAGGCTCGCTACTTCGAGGTGGTGATCGGAGCCTCCTCCCCTCTGGTCGGACACACTCTTCGTGACGCGGACTTCCGCAGCCGTTACCAGGCCGCGGTGTTGGCCATCCACCGGGCCGGTCAGCGCGTCGATGCCAAGCTGGGTCAGGTTGAGCTGCGGGTGGGCGACACCCTTCTCCTCGTGGCCGATGGAGGGTTCTTCGAGCGGTGGCGCGATCGCGGCGACTTCCTGCTCGTTTCGGGATCGAAGACTGCGCCGCCCCGAGCCAACAAGAACGCCTGGCTGGTCGGCGCGGTAACCCTCGGAATCGTTCTCGGTGCCTCGCTGGACCTCCTGCCGATCCTCAACGCCAGCCTGCTGGCCGCTTTTGTCCTCGTCGGCCTCCGGGTCTTGACACCCGGCGAGGCCCGTTCGGCGGTCGATCTGGACGTGATCGTCGTGATCGCGGCAGCCTTTGGAGTGGCGGCGGCGGTCGAGAAGTCAGGTCTCGCCGCCATCGTGGCCGGGGGAATGGTCGACGCTTTCGACGGCTTTGGCGACCGGGGGATCTTGCTCGGGGTGATTCTTGCGACCGTGATATTGACCGCGGTCGTCAACAACAACGCCTCGGCGCTGCTCATGTTCCCAATCGCGGTAGCGGCCGCCGGAGCAACCGCCATCCAGGGCCGGGGCTTCGCTATCGCCGTGGCCGTCGCTTCGTCGGTCGACTTCCTGACCCCGATCGGGTACCAGACCAACACGATGGTTTACGGCCCGGGCGGCTATCGCTTTGGTGACTACGCCCGTCTGGGGGCTCCGCTGACGGTGCTGGTGGTGGCCGTGCTGGTGGTGCTGGTGCCGGTGAGGTGGAGCGTATGAACGAACGCCGCTCCGACCTCCAAAGGATTGAGGCAGCCCTCCACGTTGCCGGCGAGATATTCGCCGGGTTCCAGTCCGGCAACGTTGCTGCGCTACACAAGTCCAATCTCGATCCTGTTACCGAAGCAGACCTTGCCGTGGATCGCGCCTTGCGCGACCTTCTCGTGCAGGACGGTGAAGCCTGGCTCTCCGAAGAAACGGCTGACGATCCGGTCCGTTTGAATGCCCGCCGAGTCTGGGTGGTCGATCCTCTCGACGGGACCAGGGAATTCGTAGAGGGTCTGCCGGAGTGGTGCGTCTCTATCGGTCTGGTCGAGGACGGTCGGGCAGTGGCAGGTGGCATTCTCAATCCGGCGGCGGGCTTTCTGGCCATCGGGGCCGAAGGCGAGGGGTGTCTACTCAACGGCTTGCCGGCGACGGTTTCTGCTTGCGCGATGTTGCCGACGGCCCGGGTTCTGGCAAGCCGGAGCGAGGTTCGTCGAGGCGAGTGGAAGCGGTGGGATGGCGGTGAGGTCAAGGTGGAGGCGATGGGTTCGGTCGCTTACAAACTGGCCCGCGTTGCCTGCGGTCTGGCCGACGCCACCTGGACTCTGGTGCCCAAGCACGAATGGGACGTGGCGGCCGGCGTGGCACTGATTCAGGCCGCCGGCGGTTGGGCCACGAACTTGCAAGGTGAATCCCCCCGGTTCAACCAACCTCATCCGTGGTTATCGGGCCTCATCGCCGCGGGGCCCGGTATGGCCGACTGCCTGACCCCCGAGTTTCTGCTCGAGGATCAGACCGTCTGACGGCTCAGCTCACCCGCACCAGGGCCCGATCGACCTGGTTGAGGGACTCGGCTCCGTCATCGGTCACCGTGACGATGTCTTCGATGCGAACGCCGAACCGGCCCGCCAGATAGATCCCTGGTTCGATCGAGAAGCACATCCCCGGTTCGAGCTTCTCGGAATTACCTTCCACGAGGTACGGATGCTCGTGGCCTTCGAGTCCGATGCCGTGACCAGTCCGGTGGATGAAATACTCGCCGTATCCGGCGTCGACGATGGTCCGGCGTGCCACCCGATCGACCTCTTCGGCACTCACCCCCGGCGCCACCGCGGCGGTGGCTGCCTCCTGAGCAGCCCGGACCACCCCGTGAACCTCTGATTGTTCGGCAGTGGGCGCACCCACCGCAAACGTCCTAGTGCAGTCGGATGAATATCCATGATGCTTGCCACCGAAGTCGACCACGACCAGATCTCCTGGCTGTATGACTCGATCGGTCGGCTCATGGTGCGGTGAGGCGCTGTTCGGCCCCGAGGCGACGATCCAGAATAGAGCCTGATCGTGATCCTCCTCGAGTGTCATCTGAGTCACGAGTCGCGCCATCACTTGCTCGGTGTGACCCGAGAACCGGCGGTCGGCGAGCCGGGCCGCCACCCGGTCGGCCCCTGCCCCTGCCCGCCGCAGGAACTCGACCTCGAGGGAATCCTTCTTGGCCCGCAAGGCGCGGGTGATCGGCGTGGCAGATCGGAACGCCACCGATGGAAGCTGATCTTGGAGACCGAGCAGGAACACCGACCAGGTCTGATCTCCTATGGCTATGGCACCGACCGCTCGGCACATTTCCGCCACGATCGCCACGGGATCCTCGGTTTCTCTCCATGGCCTGAGAGCAAACGGCCCGGGGTCCACCCTGGGCGCCTCCAGTTGGGGGACCACCAGGACTGGCTCCGAGTCGAGGCCCAAGACCAGCATCGTCAAGCGCTCGAGGGGCATCGCCTGATAGCCGGAGAAGTAGGGAAGGTCGGCACCGATCGAGAGGAGCATCACCTCGACCTGTTGTTCGGCCATGAGCGCTTGCGCCGAGCGGATCCGGGCCGCAAAGTCGAAATCAGGCACCCGCCAGCACCTCGGAAACCGCTGCGCCGCCCGACTTGGTCGACCGACCCAAGCGGGATGCGTCCTTGGCGTGATAGGACGACCGAACGAGGGGACCGGACTCCACGTGGGGAATGCCAATTGATTCACCGAAATGGCGGTACTCGCTGAACTCATCCGGATGGACGTAGCGATGGATCGGACGGTGTCGGGGAGTCGGACGCAGATATTGGCCGATTGTGACAATGTCGATATCGACAGCTCTCATGTCGGCCAGGGTGGCCAGCACCTCCT
>CAZPIZ010000192.1:0-3948 GCA_964586615.1 uncultured Acidimicrobiaceae bacterium
TGCATTGCTGATTCTCCTTCGTAGTTCTCTGACTTTCAGTGAGGCATGTGCCGGTCGAAGAAGTCAGTGATTGCTCCGACGTGGCGCTCAAACGGTTCCAAGTCACTGTGACCACCGTCGGGTACCACCAGTATCTCGGCGTTGGGTTGGGCTGCGGCCAACTCATGGAGGTTGCCGATGGGGACCACGGTGTCTGCATATCCGTGCACGAGCAGGATCGGTGCCCTGACCAGGCCAATCCGAGCCCGTGGGGCGAATGAGTCGAACTGATACCCGATTAGGTGCTGTACCGCTGCGAGGATGAGGTTGAGCATCGGCCTGGGGATGGCCCCCATTTGCCGACGCATCATGTCCCCGGGGTGGGAGGGTGCTGACACGGAAACTACGGCGTCGAGCATGTCGCTTCGGGAAGCGGTGAGAATGGCGGCGCCGGCGCCGACAGAGTGGCCGATGACCCCGACCGACGTCACGGCCGGATGATCCTGAAGCCAACCAACTGCGACCTCAAGGTCCTCGGCGAAACGTGGCATCGAGGTGAAGCTGTCGTGTTCTGAGAGCCCGTGGTTGCGGGCATCGAGGAACAGGGTGTGGAGCCCGGCCTCGTGGAGGTGGGGGGCGAGGGGAAGCATCAGGGCGGCGTTGCCACCCCAGCCGTGTAGGACGACCACCGCGCGTGCTTGGGTTTCGACGGGGATGAACCAACCGTGCAGTCGAGTCCCGTTGACACTCTTCAGCCACACCTGCTCCCCGGGCAACCCGAGATCCCTTGGGTTCTGGTCGGCATCGCGTTGTGGGGGCGCAAACGCACGTCTCAACATCCGTGGAGCCGCGTAACACGTCCCGGCGGCGATCCCGACAGGCAACAACGCCCACCAAACCAAAGCGCGCAGGTTCGGCTTCATGTCGGGCGGCTCACTTGTCCTAGTCCGGTCTCCAAAAGGTCGAAGCAGTGGGAGATGTGACTGGGGAGCCGGGAGTGACCGTTGTCGGTGAGCCAGCGACGCAGCGAAGCTCGGATCGCGGCCATGGCAGCACCGGCAATGAGCCTGGGGCGGAGATCCCTGGCTGCGTCGAGGTCGAGCCAGCTGGCGACGGCCTCGGTGACGGCGTCTTCCCAAGTTGCCTGGATCTGAAGGTTGCGAGCAGCCACCGACGGTGTCGCTTCGATGATGCGAAAGCGTCTCAGCAGCTCCCCTCGTTCGGTCTCGTAGTCGGCAGCGACACTCAAGAACGCGGCTCGCAGCGCCGGCCAGGGCGCCTCACCGGCGAGGCTGGCCCTCAGTGCCGCCACGATCCGATCGAGCCTGCTCGCATAGTCGGCCAGGACCACGTCCTCTTTCGATGGGAAGTAGTGAAAGAAGGTCCTGGGGGCGATGTCAGCGGCGGCGGCGATCATGTCGATCGTTGTTCCGTCGAAGCCGTTCTCCTCGAACAGGTCTAGCGCCACCTGTTCAATGGTGCGCCGGGTGCGCTGCTTTTTGCGGTCCCGAAGGCTGGGAGTTTGGGACATGTACATCAGTATGTCAGAACGAGACAGACAATGCAATTTTACATTGTCTGCAGATATGCCTACACTGCAGCCATAGAACCACCACTAGGAGAGAACTCGTTGCTCGCTCGCATAGGTCATTTCGCTTCCTCTCACCCGTGGCGCTACCTGGCCGCCTGGTTGGCAACATTGGCATTGCTCGCAGGTGCTGTGATCACTGTCGGCCCTGCCTTCACGTCCAACATCACGGCTCCGGCGTCCGAGAGCAGTCAGGGCCTCGACATCCTCACTACCGAGTTCCCCGGTGCTGGCGGAGACTCGGGAACAATCGTCTTCAGGGCCGACCAGGGGGTCACTGACCCCGCGGTGCAGACGGCCATGACCGAGCTCTTCGAAGCCTCCAAGGGGATCGTCGGCGTCGTCAACATCATGAGCCCCTACTCCCCCATCGGAGCAAGCCAGATCTCCGCAACCGGAGAAAGTACCGGGAAGGTGGCATATGCCCAGCTCATACTCGAAGCTGGCACCACCACAGACGACGGCGCTCGGATCGCAGACGAGATTGTGTCGCTCTCTCCAGACATCGAGGGACTCGAGATCGCCCTTGGCGGAGACATGTTCCGCCATCGTGAACCGCCGAACTCAGAGATGCTCGGCCTCGCGTTCGCCATCTTCGTGCTGATTCTGTCATTCGGCTCGGTGCTCGCCATGGGTCTCCCGATCGCAACTGCGCTCGCCGGGGTCGGCACTGGAGTTCTGGCAACTGCGCTGCTGAGCAACATCATCGAAATGCCCGACTTCGCCGCGACCATCGGGATCATGATCGGCCTCGGCGTGGGCATCGACTACGCCCTGTTCATCGTCACCAGATACCAAGAGCACCTCAAGAACGGGGAGCAGGTCAACAATGCGGTAGCCGCATCCCTCGACACGGCCGGGCGTGCGGTCCTCTTCGCCGGTGTCACCGTTGTCGTGTCACTTCTCGGCATGCTGCTCATGGGCGTCACGTTCGTAACAGGGCTGGCGGTCTCGGCCGCCACGACGGTGTTGCTCACCATGGTCGCGTCGGTAACCCTGCTCCCCGCCCTCATCGGTCTCGCTGGTCAACGCATCCAGATCACCCGCTGGAGTGGTCTCATCAGCTCACTCCTGGTTGCGATTGCGCTGGGAGGCATCGCCCTCGATATCCCGGTGCTGCGGTTCGCGGCCGTGCTTGCCGTGATCGTTGTGATCGCCGGTCGCTTCAAGGGTCCTCTCAACAAGACCATCAAGCTAACGAGCGACAAGCCGACCGAAGAGACATCCTCGTACCGGTGGAGCAGGCTAGTCCAGCGGCGGGCGGTCATCATCACCGTGTCCGCCACCTTGCTTCTCATGATCGTTGCCCTCCCGGTTTTCTCTATGCAGCTTGGGTTCGCTGACGCCGGAAACGACCCGGAAGGCACCACCACCAGACAAGCGTACGACCTGCTGGAGGAGGGCTTCGGTCCCGGCGCCAACGGACCACTGATCCTCGTCACCGAACTCCCATCTGCCGCCAACCTCTTAGGAGTACAGGCAGTTTCCGAGGCCCTCCGGCAGGTCGAGGGCATCAGCCAGGTCTCACCGGGCATCCCGAACGATCCGCAGCAGCCCACGGCCGTACTGTGGCAGGTGACCCCGGCGACGTCACCTCAAGATCAGGAGACCACCGACCTCCTTCACACACTGCGCAGCGAGGTTATTCCACAGATCAACGACACCATCGGGACAGACATCCTGATCACCGGTCCGGCGGCTGCGAACGTCGACTTCTCCGACTACCTATCCCAGCGAATCTGGTACTTCTACGGCGCGGTCCTCCTGATCTCGTTCCTCTTCCTGATGGCAGTGTTCCGCTCCGTACTGGTACCACTTAAGGCGGTCACCATGAACCTGCTGGCCATCGGCGCCGCCTATGGAATCGTCGTTGCGGTGTTCCAATGGGGATGGGGCGGATTCCTACTTGGCATCGAACCTGGACCCATCGAGCCGTTTGTCCCGATGATGCTGTTCGCCATCGTATTCGGTCTTTCCATGGACTACGAAGTGTTCCTGATGACCCGGATCCGTGAGGAGTACGACCACAACGCAAACAACAGCCAGGCAGTAGCAGACGGGCTAACAGCCACAGCAAGGGTCATCACCGCAGCCGCCCTGATCATGGTGTTCGTGTTCGCCAGCTTCATGCTCGAAGACATCAGGACGGTCAAGATCCTCGGATTGGGTCTGGCAGCTGCGGTCGCCATCGACGCAACGGTGGTGCGGATGCTTCTCGTACCAGCAACCATGGAGCTCTTGGGCGACAAGAACTGGTGGATCCCCCGATGGCTCGACCGAATCCTCCCCAACCTCGTAGTCGAGCCAAACCAATCCACAGAAATCCTGAAAGAACCAGCGGTCGTCGAACACGTTCAATAGTGCGACGCAATGCAGCTCTC
>CAZPIZ010000193.1:0-3933 GCA_964586615.1 uncultured Acidimicrobiaceae bacterium
CGCTCCGGCGTGGCCGGCAGCACCCGCATACGCACACCGAACGGCTCGAGGGCATCATCGATCGCCGAGAAGATGGCGCCTGGTGCCATCATCCGGCCCCCCTCGCCGCCGCCCTTGATCCCGTACGGGGTCCACGGAGACGGTGTCTCGTGATGACCGCACTTGATCTCGGGCACATCCATCGAGGTTGGGATCAGATAGTTGAGGAAGGTCCCCGACTGAAAGTCCCCGTTCTCGTCGTACACAAACTCCTCGTGGAGTGCGGTCCCGATCCCCTGGGCGGTGCCTCCGATGATGTGCCCCTCGAGCGACCGGGGGTTGACCATGGTGCCGCAGTCGTGGACAGCGGCGTAGTCGAGGAAATCGACCTTGCCGGTCTCGGGGTCCACCTCAACCACCGCCACGTGGCATGCGTGCCCCATGAACGGATAGAACACCCCGAGGTCCTTGCGGTCGTCGGACGGCAACGTCGTGTAGGGGTGATCGTGCACCTGGCTCGCCTCGAGCCCGGACTCGATCTCGTCGGGAAGCGAGTGCTTGAAGAGGTGGGCCATGATCGCCACCTCACCGAGTGTCTTGCGCGCACCGGGGCTCCCCTTCACCTCGATGCCGTTGTCCTTCCACTCGAGGTCGTCAACCGAGACCTCGAGCTGGTGGGCAGCGATCTTGAACGCCTTGTCCTTTATCTTCTTCGAAGCGCCCTCGATCGCCCCGGCGATCATCACCGTGAACCGGCTCCCGCCGGGACCGGTGGCCGGGAGCCCCTGGTTCGTGCCGGCGTACACGACACTCACCGAAGCCGGGTCGACGTCGAATTCCTCCGCAACCAGCTGGGCCGTCATCGTCTCGGGCGAGTTTCCCCAGAAGGCGCACGAGTAAAGGGTGGCGGTGATGTTCCCGAGCGCGTCGACATCGAGGGTCACGCTCTCTGGCATCGAGGTGACGGGCGCCCCTGGCTTGTCGAACCAGAACCAGAACTCGGTGGCGCTAAACACACTCCGCTCCTGGCACGACACCAGCCCGAGCCCGATATGTCGGCCTTCCTCGCGAAGCCTGAGCTTCTCGGCCTGCCAATGCTCCCACCGCCCCAAGTCAAGTGTCTTGTCGAGCACCAACTCGTAGTCACCGGAGTCGTAGACGTTTCCGGTGGGGATGAAGTACGGGAACTGGTCGGGCTGGATGAAGTTCTTGCGTCTGATCTCGCGCCGATCCATCCCCAGCTCGCGAGCGGCGAGGTCGACCATCCGCTCCAGCATCCAGTTGTTCACCTCGGAGCCGAACCCGCGATAGGCGCCCTGCTGGTTCTTGTTGGTGAGCACCGCCTGGAGGTCGTACTCGACCGCGGCGATCCGGTAGGGACCGGTGACCTGGGCGAGGGCATTCCCGTGGTGGCCGAGCCCGAATTGGATGTAAGCCCCATAGTCCTCGATGGCGTGCAGCTTCAGACCGGTCATAGTGCCGTCGCGCTTGACGGCCAGCTTCACGCGGTAGATTCGGTCCGATCCCTGGTGGTCGTTGTTGGCGAGGGCATCGTGGCGATCCTCCATGTACTGGACCGGCCGTCCTGTCGCCTTGGACAGCATGCCGGCAATGGCCGCCGGTTTCACGGCCCACAGCTTTGATCCGAAGCTCCCGCCGGCGGGGACCGGATGCACATCGAGCTTGTTGCTCGGGATCTTGAGCGTTCCCGCCAGCATGAACAGGTAGCTCGTGAAACTGAGCGAGTTCTCCCAGATGGTCATCATCCCGGTGCCGGTGTCATGCGAGGCGATCGCTCCAACCGGCTCGATCGGCTGGGATCCCGAACGCCGCCAGTGGAGTCGATCCTCGAAAACGTGGTCAGCTTCGGCGAAGGCGGCATCGACATCACCGAACGTGAAGTTCCGCTCGTAGGCGACGTTTGACTCGAGGGCGTCGTGGACGAGTGGAGATCCGGGCTTCAAAGCCTCTTCGGGATCAACGATCGGCGGGAGTTCCTCGTAGTCGACGACGACCAGGGCGGCGGCGTCTTCGGCGACGTACCGGCTCTCGGCCACCACTGCCACTACACCCTCACCGACGTAGCGGACCTTGTCGACGGCGAGCAGACGCCAGGTGTGCTTCGACGGATCAGGTCCGAAGTCGGGAAGCGGATCGCACAGCGCTGCTGCCTCGGCTCCGGTAATCACCGCCGCCACCCCCGGCAACGCCCGAGCTTCGCTCGCGTCGATGTGGGTGATCCGGGCATGGGCGTACGGCGATTTGACGAGGGCGGCATGGAGCATGCCCGGGAGGACCCGATCCGCGATGTACCCACCCTTACCCCTGAGGAACTTTGGATCCTCGACCCGGCGGATCGACTTGCCCACCCAGTTTGTGGTCTTCTTGTGCTCGCGTACTGCAGGTTGGGTCATCTCAGGCTCCTATCACTGAATTGGGCTCGAGCTCGATGATCTGTCCCCCTACCTGATCCAAGAAATTGGATCCGACCCGCATCCGGTCTGCGGCATCGAGGATCGACTCGACGATGAACTGATAGCCGGTGCATCGGCACAGATTCCCGGCGATCGCCTCACGGACGGTCTCGCGGGTGGGATCGGGGTCATGGTCGAGGATCTCCTTGGCCCGCATCAACATCCCGGGCGTGCAGAACCCACACTGGAGGCCCTGCTTCTCCCAGAAAGCCTCCTGCAGCGGGTGGAACTCCGGGCCGGAAGCGAGGCCCTCCACGGTCGACACCTCGGAGCCGTCCGCCTGGACCGCGAGCATCAGACAGGACAGCACCGACGTGCCGTCGACGAGGACGGTACACGCCCCGCACACACCCTGTTCACAACCGATGTGGGTGCCGGTCAGACCCAACTGGTCGCGGAGGAAATCGACAAGGGCGAGCCTCGGGTCGACGGCTCGCTCAAACGTCTGCCCATTGACGCTGACGGTGATCTGGCGGACGGCGATCATCGGAAACCTCCCGCGTTCTCGACGGCGGCAGCCAGCGCACGGCGAACGTAGACGCGGCCGACCTTCTTCCGATACGCGGTCGATCCGTGCACGTCCCCGGGCGGTTCGAGGTCGGAGACCGCCGCTTCGGCGGCCTCGGCGATGACATCGGGAGTGGGCTCGTTGCCAGCCAGCAGATCCGCGACGGCCGAAGCCAGCACGGGGGTGGCGGCCATTCCGCATAGCGCCACCGACGCCCGGTCGACCACCCCGTCGGACAGGTGGACCAACGCTCCGACTCCCACAACGGGAAAGCCGTGGTAAATGCGGCTCAGTTCCATCCAGGCCGCTCCCGTCCCTTCCGGCCACACCGCAACCCGCACCTCGGTGAGAATCTCGTCGTCCGCCAACGCGGTGGTGAACGGGCCCTCGAAGAACTCGGCGGCGGGGACGACCCGCTCTCCCGCGACGCTCCGGCACACCATCTCCCCGCCCAACGCCAACACGGCCGCCGGGATTTCCGCCGACGGATCGGCATGGGCGATGCTCCCCGCGACGGTTCCCCGGTGCCGGATCTGGGCGTGTCCTACCCAGCCGACCGCCTCGACAAGCAACGGAACGGCGGATGCCGCCACCTCGGACTGAAGCATCGTCGCCTGCCGGGTGCATGCACCGATTACGACGTGGCCGTTTGCGCGTCTGACATAGTCGAGCTCGGCAACCGGATTGATGTCGACGAGCGCCGCCGGGGTCGCAAGCCGGAAATGCATGAGCGGCATGAGGCTCTGACCTCCCGCCAGGACGCGGGCATCACCTCCCAGATCATGCTTCAGCGAGAGCGCCTCTGCGAGGGTCGCAGCGGCGTGGTATTCGAACGGTGCCGACTTCATGCTGCTACTCCCCGATCACTCAAGCGGACTGTCGGGCCGGACCAGCAGAAGCGGCCCTTTTTCTATCTTGACAGATTGCCAACGTCGATGATCTATCGCGCAGGTTCTATTTTCGCGCTCCTAT
>CAZPIZ010000194.1:0-1366 GCA_964586615.1 uncultured Acidimicrobiaceae bacterium
GGGCCCGACTACGACCTTTCACCGGTGACAGATTGGATTGCCTGGAGAGACGGGCTCTAGACCGCATCGACCGCGCTGATGGCCCAGCTGAGACCTTCGATGGGGTCTTCTATCGCCAGGTTGAGATTCCAGCCGGTGGGTGCGGCCAGATCAGACCAGGCGAACCATTGAAGCTCGGCTGCTGCCCGGCCAAGTTCGTCGGGGTCGGGGGGCCAATCAAGCCCGGTGAGGGCGGTGGCCGTCCACCATGCGGCGAATCGACCAGCTGCCCCACCTCGCCGGCGGCCTTGGGCTCCACCGGACCCGGCCGCCCAGGCCATCGCGGCCATCGCTTGGGAGGCCTCGATGCGGGCGTGGCGAACCCGCGACGGACCCAGTGCCCGGATGGCGTCCGCCGCGTCTCCGTCGACGGCTACTGCCTGAGCTCGACCGTTTGATTCCTCCACCCATGCCGCCACCAATCCGAGTAGGGCGGTGGTGGTTTCAGGATCATCCACGGACGTAGCTTGCTCGGGCAGGGTCAGCACCTCCATCGGGGGAAGGTCTGGTGGATGCGACTCGACCCGATCGGATTTGTATTCGGGTCTCGGGTAGGACGGCTCCCAACCGGCGAGGGCGATCGGGAGCTCGAGAACGGTTTGGTCGATCATTGCTGGGTCGATGGACTCACCGGCCAGCGCCCGTTCATGGGCGATGAGCGAGCGCTCCGGCCCCGCCGGGAGATGAGGTTCGAGATCGAGGAAGGTGTGGCGATTGGCGGCGACCTCGGTGAGAGGGCCGAGAGCAAAGCGGGCCGGTCCTTCGACCACTGACCGGGCGGCCAGCTCGGGCGGCCCCTCAAGCGCCATTCGGTAGCGGATGTGCTGGTCGACCCCCCACAGTTGTCGACCCCGCGTCAAGGCCTCGGCCAACAGCGTCCTCAGCCCGACCAATGCCTCCCAACTCTTGGCGGCACAGTGGCCGTCGATGACCCGGAGCAATTCGTCGGTGTCCGACCCTTCGATCGCCTCGTGTGTGCGTCGGCTAAGCGCGTCGGGCGTTGTCACTGGCGATCGTTGAAGAGACGGGCAACGACGTTGAGGACGATCGTGGCAACGATGCTGATCACAATCGAAGACGTTATCGGGAAGAAGAAGCCTCCCTGTTCACCCTGGGTCCGGATGTCACCGGGGAGGTGGCCGAACCAGGAGAACCAACCCATCCTCACCATCAAGCCGACAACGATTGCGCCCACCCCGAGTGCGATCAGAAGGTTCCCACCCCGCATGATTGGAACCATACCCATGTTGCATTTGTTCTAGAACATAGTTAATGTTCTAGAACAAGACTGTTAGAACAAGAATGAAAGAATGCCAGAAACAGAATG
>CAZPIZ010000194.1:1466-3926 GCA_964586615.1 uncultured Acidimicrobiaceae bacterium
AGAATGCCAGAAACAGAATGATTGTTCGGATCGACCCCGGCTCGACCGCACCCCTCTATGAGCAGATAGCTTCGGCTGTCGAGGCAGAGGTCTCCGGCGGCAGGCTCAAACCCGGGGAGAGCCTGCCAGCCGCCCGACACCTGGCGGCTGCCCTGGAAGTGAACATGCACACGGTTCTCAAGGCCTACGAGCGGCTCAAGCAGGCAGGCATCATCGAAATCCGGCGCGGGCGGTCCGGTGCCGTGGTCGCCCAAGCGGTTGGCCAAATGGTCGGCCAAGTGGTCGACTTGGTGCCCATGATCGATGCGCTGGTGGCAAGAGCGAAGGGAGAGGGACTCGAACGGAGACGCCTCCTTGAGATGATCGGAGACGCATGGTGAACAAGTGGTCGAAGGTGTGGATGGTGGCCCTGGTGGCCGTCGCCCTCGCCGCCATTCCCTACCTGATCCTCTGGGATCGGTTGCCCGACCCGATGGCCAGCCATTGGGGCCCGGGCAGCCAGCCGGACGGATCGATGCCCAGATGGGCCGGCTTGCTCACGACCGCCGGTCTCATTTTTCTCGTGGGGGGCGGTCTTTCCTCGATCCTTGCCAGGCACACCGAAGGCCGGCGTCTGCCGTCTCCCGAGTCACTTGCCCTGACCAGCTTTGTGGCCGGCCTCGGTGTTGGCCTTTCGTGGGTGTCGGTCTATCTGAATCTCGATGCGGCCTTCTGGGAGCGGGCCGCCCCCATGTCTCTATGGATGGTGATCGCTGTTGTCATCGCCTCGCTGGGATGTGGCTTCGTCGGGTATCGGCTGGGCCGCCGGATCTTCCCGATCCCGGTGGCACCTCTTCCAAAGGCACCTGTCACCGAGTTGGAGCCATGGGAAAACGCAGCCTGGGTCGGGTCGGCCAACGCTCCCGGGCAACTACTGGCGATCGTCCCGGGGATAGTGGCTTTGACAGTGCTCCCGTCTCCGTTCAGATGGCTGGGCATCTTGTTGATCGTCCTCGGCTCACTGCTGTCGCGGGTTGTGACACGGGTCGGGGGCAGTGGATTGACGGTGTTGATGGGCGGCTTCCTTCGAGTGAAACGAATCCCGGTTGAACGGATGGCCAATGCCGTTGCCGACTACATCGAGCCGGCCAAGTGGGGCGGATGGGGATACCGGTTGATCCCCGATGCCTCAGCCGTCGTTGTCCGGGCCGGCGACGGGATCATCGTCAACCTCGACAACGGGCGCCGCTTTGCGGTCACCGTCGACGATGCCGCCACCGGAGCCGGTCTCCTCAACGGTCTCATCGGACGCGCTCGACCGGCGTAGCTCGGCTCCGAGCTCGGAGAAAGCCGCGCCGACGGCCTCGAAGAATCCAGTGGCGGCACCCTTCATGTTGTCGCGGACCTGTTCGTCTCGGGCAGCGGTCCCAACCGCCTGCACTACCCGCTCCCAGGCACTGCCGAGCGTCCGTAGGGCGGTCTTGATCTCGGCCTCATCGGGACCGTCCTCTTCGACCGTTTGCTTGTAGGTGTCGCGCAGCTTCTTCCCCAAGGATGACAACTGCTCAGACATCTTGTCCCAGGGGTCTGTTTGGCCCTGGTCGATAGGATCGTCTGCGTGCGTCTCCACCTACTCGATGGTACCTATGAGCTGTTCCGAGCATTCTTCGGTTTTCCGCTCCGGCTGGCGCCGGATGGCCGGGAGGTTGGAGCCACACTTGGGATCATCGAGACGACGTTGTCGCTGCTGCGAGAACCCGGGGTGACCCATCTCGGTGTTGCCACCGACACCGTGATCGAATCCTTCCGCAACGAGATGTTCCCCGGCTACAAGACCGGCGAAGGAGTCGAACCCAATCTGATGGCCCAGTTCCCACTGGCCGAGCGAGCGCTCGAGATCCTGGGCGTCGTGTGCTGGGGGATGATCGAATATGAAGCCGATGACGCAATCGCCACCGCCGCCCTGAGGTGGGTTGAGGACGTGGAACAGGTGGTGATCGCGACACCCGACAAGGATCTGACCCAGTGCGTGATCGGGGATCGCATCGTCACCTTGAATCGGCGTCAGCAGTCCATCATGAATGAGGACGGTGTTCGAGCGAAGTTCGGGGTGTCGCCCGAGTCGATTCCCGATTACCTGGCGCTGGTCGGTGACACTGCCGATGGCGTGCCGGGACTGCCGGGATGGGGACCGAAGTCGGCATCGACCGTCCTGGCCCGCTGGAGGAAGATCGAGGCGATACCGCCCAAGGCGCGCGATTGGGAAGTGACGGTCAGAGGTGGTGACAAGCTGGCGGCCACTCTGGTCGAGCGCCGGGTGGATGCCTTCCTTTACCGGGACCTCACCACGCTCCGGTTAGACGTGCCCCTGACCGAGACGCTGGCGGATCTGGAATGGCACGGCGTGAAGAAGGACCAATTCCTCGAACTTTGCGACGAACTCGGCTTCGACGACGTGAGAACCAGACCCCACAAGTGGCA
>CAZPIZ010000195.1:0-3925 GCA_964586615.1 uncultured Acidimicrobiaceae bacterium
CCGATCGGGATGCCGCCACATGACATGGAACCAGGTCGCCACCGCCAGGGCATCCTTGAGGTCGTACACCTCCTCGAAACTATTGTCGATCTCCGTTCGGGCAGGGATTTCCCGCCGCACCATTTCCCTTTTACTCGTGGCGAGGACGGGTGTGAAGGTGTTGGTCCAGACGCCCCACTCGTCCACTGCGATGCTGACCGGCCGGGGAAGGGAGAGTTCCTTCTGCGCTGTGAGGGCCATGCTCCACACGTCCTCGAGGAGCGCCTCGGACGCGTTCGGTCCGGTGATCACCGAGTGGTACGGGTCGTCGTCCGAGAGGTTCCAGTACTGATGGATCGAGAGATGGTCGATAACGTTGCCTGCCTCGGTTAGAACGGTCCAGTTCCAGTCGGGGTCGTCCGAGCCCACCACGATGAGCTCGATCTCAGGGTCGGTCCAGTGCAAGAGCTTGCCCCACTCTCGCGCCAGCTCGGCGTAGCGGTCGGCGGTGGTATGAAGATGCTGCCAGAAGCCGTAGTTCTCGTTCCCTATCCCGAACAAACGGACCCGGTGCGGCTGGGGATGGGGGCCGGCATGTCTCATCAGGACCTCTGGCAGCGGCGCTTCCGAGTTGCAGTATTGAACCCATTCCTGGGCCTCGTCGAAGGTGCCCGTCGAGGCATTGAGGTTGACGTACGGTTCGGCCCCGACTGCTCGACAGAACGAGAGGAATTCTTCGGTCCCGAATCGGTTGGTCTCGATGGCATCCCAGGCAAGGTCGTGACGTGCCGGACGGTCGGCTTGCTGCCCGACTCCATCACGCCAGTGATAGCCCGAGGCAAAGTTGCCACCGGGCCACCGGATGACCGACGGTCTTAGTTGACGTACGGCTTCGAGCACGTCGCGCCGAAGGCCGTTCTCGCCGGCCTCTGGATGGCCCGGGTCGAAGACGCCGCCATAGACCACTCGTCCGATGTGCTCGAGCAGGAACCCGTAGATCCGTTCGTCGATCTCCCCCAACACACGGGTTCGGTCCACGTCGATGGAAGCTGTGATGGTCACTTGGTGATCAGGCTACGACGCTGAGCGGATAGTTAGTCCGCGGTCGCCTCGAGCAGTGCCTGAAAACGAGGATGCGATCGCAGCGAGTCGAGATCGGTGTCGTGTTGCACCCAACCTTGGATCTCGCTGTGGGCATTGGGAAGCGCCATCTCCAGGAGGTCGATGGCTTGTTCGGCTTCTCCGAGTTGGGCATATACGCACGCTGCGTTGTACTGGGTAAGGAAGTCGTCGGGCTCCATCGACAGGGCTCTCGATATCCACTCCAGTGCCCGGTTCCTCTGGCCCATGGTGGCCAGATGGCCGGCCCCGAGATAGGCCGCCCGGACGTTCTCCGGCCGCAATTGGATTTCGGCCTCGGCTCGCTCGAATCCGTGTCGTCCTGCCGCCTCCGCTTCCTCGGAACGTCCGAGGCTGCGGTAGAGCTGCGACAGAAAGATCGGGGCTTCGAAATCGTCCGGCCTGATCTCCGACGCCCGTTTGAACAGCTCGGCGGCCTCGGTCATTCGGCCCTGGGCGAAGCAGGCCCGTGCGAAGAAGTAATGAGCCTCGAAAAGGTCAGGGTCGAGGCGGATGGCGGCCTGGAACTCGTGCTCGGCCTCCTCGTGGCGGTCGACGGTCGAGAGAGCCAGGCCCCGGGAGGCGTGAGCCTCGGCCATATCCTCATCGAGCTCGATCGCCTTGGCGCTGGCTTCGAGGATGCTTTCGACCCCGGAGGTCAGGTAGTAGTTGAGGTAGAGAAAGGACTCGCAGTCGGCCACCCCGGCGTAGGCCCGGGCGTAGTTCGGATCGAGCTCGATCGCCTTCTCGAACATCCGCTTGGCGACGTTGTAGTTGGCCCGGGAATGGCGACGGAAGAACTGGCGACCCAACAGATAGAACTTGTAGGCCTCGATGTTTCCGGTCGGGACCTTCTCGATGGCCTCCTTCTCTGTGGGCAATAGCGACACTCGAAGCGATTCGACGATCCTGTGGGTGATCTCATCCTGCACGGCGAAGACATCGGTGAGGTCGCGGTCATATCTCTCCGCCCACATGTGCCCACCGGTGGTGCTGTCGATGAGCTGGGCGGTGATCCGGACCCTGGTCCCGGACTTGCGGACGCTGCCCTCGAGAATGTGGCGCACACCGAGTTCCCGTGCAACCGTCTCCACCTTGACCGGCACCCCTTTGTAGGTGAACGACGAGTTGCGGGACGGAACGAACAGACCCGAGATCTTTGAGAGGTCGGTGATGATGTCCTCGGTGATGCCGTCGCTGAAGTACTCCTGTTCGGCGTCGCCGCTCATGTTGATGAACGGCAGGACCGCGACTGACGGCGTGTCGGGGCGCTGACGAGAGGAAGCGGTCGACTGGTGTTTGTGGCCGTCGGTGGCGCCGCCCGGCGCCCAGCTCCAGACCCGGATGGGACGGGCGATGTTCTTTACCTGGTGGTCGCCGGCGTCCTCGAAGGGGATCTCGATCTTTCCTCTGATCTGTTCGTAGATCGACTGGGAAACGCAGAAGCCACCCTCGCCGGCAAGACTCTCCAGGCGGGCCGCCACATTGACTCCGTCACCGAGGAGGTTGTTGTCATCGATGATGACGTCGCCGAGGTTGATGCCGATCCGGAAGCGCATCTGTCGATCGGGCGGAACCTCGGCGTTGTGACGTTCGATCTCTTGCTGGATGTCGATGGCGCATCGGACCGCCTCCACCGCACTCGAGAACTCGGCGACGACGCTGTCGCCGGCTCCGCCGAAGACCCGCCCGTGATGATCCTTCACGAATTCGTCGACGACGGTCCGATAAGAGCCAAGCCGCCCGATGGTGTCTTCTTCGTCGATCTCCATCAGCCGGCTGGAGCCCACAACATCAGCCGCCAAAATCGCGGCGAGCTTGCGCTCAACCCTTGGAGCCGATTGTCCTGATACCACGGCAAGGCAGCGTATACGCCGCACGGTTGCGACGGACCCTCGGTTGATCGGAGCCCCGATCCCTGCGATTCATGTTGGGCACCTGCCGCGGACCCGCCTCGCGAAATCTCTCCTGGTGGTCGGTTTTCGCGTTGGACCCTTGCCGGGTTAGGTTGCCCTCCGCTCGGTTTTACTTCCCCCCGAGCACCTCACTTTCCCAGGTCGGTGGCCGGTCGGCCATTGATTTGATCTTTGGATATAGGGCTTTTTGGCGATTACCAAGGTCGCGAAAATCGACCCAAGAAGGTCCTTGACCAGTGACACGTTTGTAATTACAGTCGTGTATTCGCCCCAATAGGTTGTGGTCAGGGGGTAGGGCACCACAACATGTTGTGGTTGGTGGGAATTTACAACGTAGGGGTCTTACCCGCTCACTAGAAGCAGAGACCCCGAATTCTCTTGGAGGGAGAACACATGACCAGTGGCCTCAAGTCGGGTGGATTGCGCATTCCTCGTCGCTACACCACCGAAGGCGCCGATCCCTATTCGACCATCGAGTGGACCCGTCGTGACTCACGGATCACCAACCCCGATGGCTCCGTGGTGTTCGAGGTATTGGACGCCGAGGTGCCGGTCTCCTGGTCGCAGGTGGCGACCGACATCGTCGTCTCCAAGTACTTCCGTAAGGCCGGCGTCCCCCAGATCGACGCCGATGGCAACCCGACCCTCGACGAGGACGGCAACCCGGTCCTCGGCTCCGAGACCTCGGGCCGCCAGGTCTTCGACCGTCTCGCCACCACCTGGCGCTGGTGGGGTGAGGAGCACGGCTACTTCGCCGCTCCGACCGACGCTCAGGCCTTCGAAGACGAGATGAAGTACATGCTCGCCAACCAGATCGCCTCCCCAAACTCGCCGCAGTGGTTCAACACCGGCCTGGCCCATGCCTATGGCATCACCGGCACGCCCCAGGGCTTCTGGTTCGTCGACCCCAA
>CAZPIZ010000196.1:0-3923 GCA_964586615.1 uncultured Acidimicrobiaceae bacterium
TGGCAGCGCTAGCGCCGAGTGCCGGATCCAGGGCGGGTTCCGGAGGAGTTCTGGCCGCCAGGATGCCGTCGTTATGCACGCAGGTCACAAATCTCCATGTTCTGTTTCGGCGGCATCATTCACGGCTGTTGGGACTTGTCGGGTTGTCATCCGAGAAGGGAACTCCAGGTTCCGGGTGGAGCGACGAAGGCGTTCATGACCACGTTGTTCCATTGACCGCGGGGATAGGGCTCGTCGAGACCGAACCAGTAGGCGAATTCTCCACGTTCATCGTCGACGCGGGGCTGGTAATGGGCATCGACCCAATCGAGAAGACTTTGGAACAGGTCGTCCTCACCCATCTCCCGGGCCAGCCAGGTCGACAGGCAGGTTGCTCGGATGTCTTCAACGTCGGTCTCTGGCGTGAGACGAACGTACGTGCCCCCCCGACCTCAAGGTGCTCGAAGAGATCGTTGCGCGATCCTATGCGGCTCTGACGGCTGGCATCTACACGCTCCGCGCTCGCGAGGGTGGTGATCCTGACCGGGACGACGCTTCGGTAAGGAGGGTCAGTCTTTCGGTGGCAGCGGTGGACCGGTCCGGCTTTCCTGCCTCGCGAAAGCACTCTCCCACACCCGCTGGCCCGAAGAATAGGAGCAGTCGGGCTTCCACCGAATCGACATTGAACCCGTGGGCAACGTTGCGAGGACCGTAGCTCGGCGGTGGGCTATTTCGACGAACCGGCCGTAAGGCCGGCGACCACGTAGCGCTCGATCCGGGTGTAGACCAGTATGAACGGAAGCACCGTGATGAGGGCGAAGGCGGCTTCGCCAGGGAAATTCGCCACGCCTTCTCCGGCCTGCAACATGAACAACTCGAAAGGCAGGGTTCGGTTCCCGGGAGTCGAGGTCAGCACCAGCACGAGCGTGAACTCGTTCCATGCCTCGCGGAATGCCAGCACGACGACGGTGATAAGGGCCGGAGCAGCCAAAGGTAAGACGATATATCGCAGCCGGTCCCACAGCCTCGCCCCATCGACGTTGGCCGCCTCCTCAATGTCACGTGGGATTTGTTGAAAGAACCCCACCATGAGCCACACCGCCAGTGGCAGGAGCATCCCGCTATAGACGATGATCAGGGTGAGGCGTTTGTCGAGCAGGCCGGTTGCCGCCGCCAACCTGTACAAGGGGACCATCAATCCCAGGCTGGGGACCAGACGAGGCAGTAGCAAAAACAGCAAGAGCAGGTGCCTACCACGGAACCGGAAGCGGGCAAAGGCGTAGGCGGCCGGGACGGCGATGAGGATGCTCACGATGGCGGTGCCAAGCCCCACCACGACGCTGTTCACAAAAGCCCCGCGGAAGTTGGGATCCGCGATGACCTGTTGATAGGCAATGATGGTCGGGTTCTCTGGGATCAGCCCGTAGTTGGCAAAGGTCTCGCCCTTGGTCTTGAGCGAGACCGAGATGGTGACGAGAAACGGAATGAAGGTCCACAGCACCAGCACCAACAGGGGCACGGCCAACAGAGCCGTCCGAACCAGCCGCCCCGGATAGCTGCCGTCGCCGGAGGCCCGATGGTGGGCTGATGCTTCTGTCGCCTCGATCTGCTTTGTGCTGACCATCAGGCTTCGATCTCGTACTTGCGGGCGACCCGAACGTAGATGAGCGTGAGCAGCGCGTTCAGGATCAGGATGAAGGTTGCGATCGCCAGTGCCTCATTGAACTTGAGCCCTCGGAATGCCGTCAGGTACATCTCCATCGCCAGAGTGGTGGTGCTGCCGAGCGGGCCACCGCCCGTCAATGCGAGGACCACGCCGAGACCGGTAAGGGTGGAGTAGCTCAGCCAGACGGTGCTGATGACGATCTGGGGCGTGAGCAGTGGGATCGTGAGGCGCGTCGCCCGCTGCCAGCCGGAAGCGCCGTCCACCAGGGCGGCGTCGAGATACGACCGATCGATGGTCATCAGACCTCCCAAAAGCAGGAGGATCGTCAGAGGGAGATCGGTCCACACCTGGGCGAAGATGACGACGACCATCGCCAAATTCAAGTCGGACAACCACGATGGTCCTTCGATTCCGAACCTGCCGAGGATGCCGTTGATGAGACCGAATTGAGAGTTGAAGAGGATGCGAAACATGACCGCCGCAGCCACGTTCGAGATCAGGTATGGGGCGAGCGTGACCGCCCTGAGGAACCGGAGGCGCCCGACCAATCTGTACAGGGCGAAGGCGAAAAACAACCCGAGTGAGGTTCCCACTACCAGGCAGCCACCGACGAAAATAGAGGTCCGATACAGGGCGCTCCAGAAGTCGGGGTCGTTGAACATCTCCGTGTAGTTCTGGAGGCCCACCCAATCCGCGGGGGCGCCGAAGATCTCGGGTCGATAGAGGCTCTGCCAAATGCCATAGAGAACCGGGAACACCAGCACGGCAGTCACGATGATGATCGACGGCGACGAGAACAAGTACGGCGTGGACTTGCTGTGACCGATGAGGGCGTTGTTGTCGACCACCGGGGTCGCCTGACCCCGCTTTTGCTTGGTCCGTTGGGCGGTGGCCGTCATCTACCGTTCCCTGCGATCTGCTGGCGCTCGACCCGACCCGCGCACTCCGTCTCCGGTCCACCCGGAAGAGACGGAGTGCGCATCGGTCATGTCGGTTGTGAAGTTGAGTTGGTGCTACAGCGCGTCAAGAATCGGTTGATACTTGTCCGCCAGCTCCTGGGCGGTCATGTCAGTGCCGATGACGATCTCGCCGAACAGCTCCTCGAGAACCCCCTCCACCTCGCCTCCGTTGAGACCGGCTGGGACTGAATCACTCCCGGCATAGGCCTCTCGCAGCTGGTCGGTGAAGAACGGCCAGAAGTCAACCAACCTTGGATCGGCAAGTTTCGCGCTGTTGCGCATCGGCACGGAGCCGTTGAGGGCTTGGTCCACCAGGGTCTCGTTGACATATCGGATGGCCAGGCTTGCCTCGTACGGATGCTCGGTCCCACTGCCGATGAACCACGACCTGGCATTTGAGATCTGGTTGCCATCCTTCTGGGCACCGGTCTGCGATGCCGGAACCGGGATCACGCCCCACACCGTCTGGTAGTCGAAGCCGGGCTCCTCGGCGAAGTCCCCGGCAACCGTGAATCCGTCGAGTATAAACCCGGCGCTCTTCGCGAGGAACGCTCCTCTCGCCTCACCCTCACCCCACGAGATCGCTTCGGAGGGCAGAAGCCCCTCGTTGGCCGCCTGGATGAACCAGTTCAGCGTGTAAATGCCTCCTGGCGTCTGCAGGTCCGGAACGGCGCCGGTGTACGGAGCGCCAGCCGCGCTCAGGAAGGTCTTGAGCGTTGTCACGCCCGTCGTGGGCAAGGCCTGGACTGTCAACGGGATTCCGTCGGGTCGCGTCGCTTTGAGCGCCCGCATCGCCTCGAGGACTCCGTCGAGCGAGTCGATCGTGGTCGGGTCGAAGCTGGTCTCCGCGAACCATTCCACGTTGTAATAGAGGACATCGAAGTTGGCTGTGAGCGACACTCCCAGGGTGGCACCCTCGATCGTGTTCTCTTCCCAGGCGATCGGGAGGATGTTGGCGAACTCCTCGGGGTCTTCTTCCTCCCACCTCGTCTTCCACTCGTCGAACGGGAGGACCAGCCCGGCGGCGTTGTAGGACTCGATCAGGAAAGTGTCATCGTTGACCGCATCGGGCAATGGCTGGCCGGCGTCCTTCATTCGCTGGAGTTGCTGGAGAATGTCATCGTTGGCCTGTACATCCATCGTCACGTTGATGTTCGGGTACTGCTCCATGAACGCCGCGTAGGCGTCCGGTGGCGCATACCAGTCACGCGACGCCCAAACGAGCAGTTCGATCTGCTCACCGTCTCCTTCACCAGTAACTTCCGTCGCAGTCGTCTCCGTGCTCTCGGTTCCGCCGCACGCGGCCAGCACCAAGATCA
>CAZPIZ010000197.1:0-3921 GCA_964586615.1 uncultured Acidimicrobiaceae bacterium
GCGGGAGGCCGTGATTCGTAATAGGAGCCATGAAGCATGGGAACGTGGAGTTCCCTCACCTCCTCGCAGCTACGAATGCACTGCGCAGGTGGCACCGCCTGGATCAGCGCGGCCAGAAGCGAGGTCTTTCCTGCCCCCGGTGGGCCCGACACCAGAAAGGAGGCCGTAGTCCGCATGGCGACTGCCAGGAATCCGGCCGCCGCCCGCGTCAGCGATCCGAGCTCCACGAGAGATGCCAGCGTCTCGCGGCGAAGGGCATACCGGCGGATGGTCGCCGACAGCTGGTCTGCGATGGGCGGGATGACGGCAGTAAGTCGGGCGCTGCCGTCGAGCACACGCGCCTGAACGATGGGGCTGGAGGCGTCGAGGCGGCGATCGGTCTCTGCCAGAAGACGTTCCACAACGTGTCGGTTCTCGGGTTCGCTCGACGGCTGATCGAGGGCGCGCAAACGTCCGGTAGTGTCAAGAAAGGAGACACGGCTCCCCTCGATGAAGACTTCCTCCACATCGGTTCGACCAAGGAGCTCCGTCAACGGGCCAAGTTCGGAGACTGCTCGAAGGACCCGGTCGATCATTTCGGCAGGATTGTGAAGAGCCCGACCGTGACCCAGGTGAGCGCGCCGCTGGTATTCGTCCACGGCTCCGGCAACCAGAGTTCGTGCCGTGGCCCTCTCCAGTACCGGGTCGATGCGCCTGCTCTCCACCAACTCGAGGGCTCGGCGTCGGATCTCGTCGTAGGCCGGCGCTGACGTCACCACACCAACGTCCGATCGGTGAATCGGTCGACCGCCCGTCGGAATTTTCCCGTTGCCACCAGCTTGCCCGACCAAGACGCAGCCTCCACATGCTCATCGCCAGGAAGGAACTCCACCGGGAGGCCGGTGGCACGGTTGACCTCTTCTCGTATTTCCCCTCGTCTGAAAGCGGACCTCGGAGCCCGATTGATCAGGAGCGACTTGGGAGCATTTGGATTGAGCGCGGTTGCAGCGATGCACCAGGCAATGGTTCGGGACACCGACACCGGGTGTCCGAGGCCGACTCCCACCACCGCGTCAGCGGCGGCAATAACCGATCGACTCAGCCCGAAACGGTCGCCCTCTCCGAACCCGACCTCCTCCAGCACAGGTCCGACATTGGCAACCAGGAACCGGAAGTCCCGTCTGAGCTCGCTGAGAACATCGTGGACCTCGATCGGCCGGATCTCCATCCAATCACGTCCACCCGAGAACCCGCACAGAACACTCACGTCCCCGATTGATTGAAGGGACCGGCCCACGCCCCCCCTTCGATGCTGAATGACATCGATGGCGGTGCGCAGGTTGGGTAGCAAGCGCAGGCCGAGACGCTGTGCCAGGGCCGGTGCGACCTCATCAACATCTACGAGCACGGTCGCCCCCGTCTTGCTCAGCCGGGTTGCCACCGACACGGCTACCTCGGTTGCCCCACATCCTCCGGGAGGTGAACCAACCGCAATGAGCCGACCTCCCGAGACCTGTTCTCTTGGTTCATCCGATTCGTCATCTCCTTGAATCGGAGCGAGCGCCACCAGGGCTCGAACAGCAACCACGAACTCCTCGGCACTAGCTGCCGATTCGATGGCCTGGTCGACACCGCATTCCCGGAGACGTTCCTTGCCGTCTTGACCGTCGGCCGGGTCAAACACTCCGAGGATCATCCGGTGCCGTCGCTGTAACTCCTGGACCAGGCGAGGCGTGAGGAACGAACTGACATCGTCGATGATCAAGACCGCGTAGGTCTCAGCGAGAGCATCCTCTGGTGCAAGGACTTGAGCACGGACCCGAGCACCGCCGTGGTCGGCCAAGAAACGATGCAGGCGGTCGGGCCACACCCTTGCCGAAACCGCAAGTGCAACCTCGATCTCGTTCATCCCTGACCCTCCGAGACGACGGCACCGGTTGATCTGACGATTTCGATGCGTCCGTCGCGAATCGCCTCGGCCACCAGCAAGGCTTGCTCGGCGTCAACCGCGACCACAACGTAGAAGTCGCCGGACGCCAGCGCCCCGAGGTCCCCCATTGAGGAGACAGCCAAGACCTCGGCACTCAACAGGACGTAGCGGGGGCCATCGTCGCCCACCAGGATCAGGTCGATCCGGTCCCCGGAGGCAAGCTCGCCCCCAACCGCGTGCTCGGCGTCGATAGGGATGCTCATGGATCGCAAGCCAGCCGGTCCTGATGGATCTCGAAAATCGGTCATCCCTATGAGCATCCCCCCGGCGATGGGGTGAGCGGTGACCTGGCCGACAAGGGTGGTGGCTTGCGCCCAAGGGATGAGCGTGGCGTACACGGCGTCATCGACATCGACCTCGACTGCGCGCAGCTGCATCGACTCGACCGGGCGTCCAGCCGGGAGGTTGAGGGCCGCCACAACCACTGCCCGGGTTTGGTCGTGATTGCGCAGCACCAGGAGGTTGGTAGCGAATGCCAGGACGGCCGCCAGAATCATGAGCAGATGAGCAGCCGACAAACGCGTCAAAGGGTTGCGCCGGTGGACGCGAACAGGAGCTACATGAGTAGCCTCGCTCACCTGACCAGGTATCACCGCGCCTCCCTAGTGCCCCACGCACCGAGAACAGTGGCGGCGACGTTACGCGCCCGACCCGATGCAGTGTCGAGAACGCGAAACAAATGACTTGGCAGCCGGAGGAGTTCGACGACCTTGCCGAAGAACTCAGGCGTCGGGTGGCTGCCGAGTTCCGGAGCGAGGCCGAGGAGGTCGAGCGCCTGGTCCAGTTGCAGCGAAGACGCAGGGCAGTCCTCCGAGATGTGGCCAACGCAGCCATGCATCAGGGGCAGGGAGTGACGATCCGCGGTTTCGGGGACGAATGGAGCGGAGAATTGCTGGCGGTAGGCACCGACTACCTCAGTCTGAGGACCCCGACCCAACTCCTCGATGCGAGGCTGGACTCGATCGCGATCGGATTGACTCCCGCCAGACAGGGAGGACGCTCGGGGGTACCCGGCTCCGACACCTTCAAAGCCAGGCTTACCGAGTTCGAGCAGACCGGGGAGGAAGTCACCCTCCGTTGCCGGCAGCCCGACCTTGAAGTGACCGGGATCATCAACGTGGTAGCAACCGATCACATCGAGATTCGGTGTCCCGACGAGAGGTGTTACGTCCCCCTCGGGGGTGTCTTTCTGGTGATCAGACCTCGTCTCGAATAGCCACATCATCCTCCTCACCCTCTGCCACCGCCGGGTGTTTGCGCAGGAATTCGAAGATCTCGTCCCGGAAGAACCGGAAGGTGCGTCCGCCTGGAAGCTTGTAGGCGGGAAGCCGACCCTCGCGGGCGTATCGCCGCACCATCTGCACATTCATACCCAGCAGTTCGGCTACTTGGGCCGCATCCAGGATCGGAGGCAGATCGCCACCGTCCACCAAAACCGTCCTCCTTGGATCGATTCTCCGATCATATGGATGCCGGTGGAAGGTTGGAAGGGGTTCGACACCGCCTGGGAGGGGTACCCTCCGGTCCGATGACCTCAGAACAGCCAATCGTCCCCGATGCCATCGAGCCACCCGAATCCCGCCTCCCCGAAGGCGTCGCCCCTGGTGAGCCACCGCCAGGTGCGGGCTTGCCCACCAAGTTGATCCGCATTGCCTCCATGACCAGGGCGATGTTGGAGGAGGTGCGTCAGGCCCCCCTCGATGAAAAAGGCAAGGCCCGGTTGGCAGCAGTGCACAGCCGCAGCCTCGACGAACTCCGCGAGATGCTGCCTGCCGATCTCCTCGAAGAGTTCAACGAGATCATGGTGCCGATCAATGTCGACACGCCGTCCGAGGCCGAGCTGAGGATCGCCCAGGCCCAGCTCATCGGATGGCTCGAGGGGCTCTTTCACGGGATCCAGGCGTCGATGTTCAGTCAGCAGATGGCCGCTCAGCAGCAACTGCAGGAGATGC
>CAZPIZ010000198.1:0-3917 GCA_964586615.1 uncultured Acidimicrobiaceae bacterium
CCGCCGTTCAGCAGATCGCCGAGGCCGGTGAGGGCTTATTCCTCTCGACCTCGGATCCGGCCCAGCTCGCCGCCCTGTACGGGCAGATCCAGCGTGAGATCGGCAACCTGCTTGTGGTGCGGTTCGGGAGCCCTGTCTTCGACTCCGGCCCTGTCGAGTTCGCCGTGAACTATGCCGGGCTTTCTGCTGTCCAGACCGTGGATGTGTCGGGCTTCCTCACCATCACCACTGCGGGTCCGACAACCACGGTGACCTTCGAGGCAGCCGATCCCTTCACGGTCGTTAGCAACCTGCCTGTCTCGGCTTCGTCACTCCTCGGCCTTGCCGCCCTAGGGATCGGTGCCGCCATCGGACTGTTCATCTTCATCCTGTTTGGTCGCAGCGGCGAGGACGCCGGATCGGCCTTCCGCCGCCGCCTCCAGGCCTACGGGCGCCGCGGCAACCCGGAGGAGAAGCGTTCGTTGTTCGAGCGCATCCCATTGCTCCGTCTTTTCAGCCAGAGGGCTGAGGAAGAGGTCAGGAAGCGTGGTTTGCTCACCGGTGTCAACGCCGCCCTCGAGCAGGCCAACATCCCCCTCTCGGCGGGTGAAGCGGTCGCTGGTGGTTTCGGCCTCAGCGCCGTGGTGGCGGTCCTCTCTGCTCTGTTCACAGGCAACCCGATCATGGGTGGCGTTGCCTTCGCGACGGGGATCTTGGTCGTCATCGGGTTGCTCAACTTCCTTGGTGGCCGCGAGAAGCGGCGCTTCGAAAAACAGCTGCCGGACACTCTCACTTTGATCTCGACCTCGCTGCGAGCCGGTTACTCACTCCTCCAAGCCGTTGAGGCGGTGGCCTCCGAAGCGCCCGATCCAACCGCTCGCGAGTTTGGACGGGCCATTGTTGAAGCCCGCCTGGGACGCCAGGTGGTAGCGGCGCTCCAGGGGATCACCACCAGGACCCAATCTCAGGATTTCGAATGGGCAGTGATGGCGATCGAGATCCAGCGTGAGGTCGGTGGGAACCTGGCCGAGGTGCTGCAGACCGTTTCCGAGACAATGCGTCAACGGAACCGTCTCAAGGGCGAGATCCGGGCGCTTACCGCAGAGGGCCGTATCTCTGCGATCGTCCTTGGAATCCTTCCATTCGCCATGGGCGGCTTTCTGTTCGCCAGTAACCCTGACTACATCGGCACCCTTTTCACGAGCACCTTCGGGATCGTGGCGGTCATTGCCGGCTTACTCTTGATGCTCGCCGGTGGGGTATGGCTTCGGAAGATCGTCAACATCGAGGTTTGAGGCATAAATGGAACCAGTACTTCTCTTTCCGGTAGCGGCCGTTTTCGTGGCGGCGATTGTCCTGTTCGTTTGGATCGGCAACGGCGTCGTACGCGCCCAGAAGGCCGCCATCGACCGTATTGGTGTCTACGGCAAGGGCGCCATCAGAGACGAGACCCTCTCCAAGCCTCTGGCTGAACGGGCCATCGCCCCGATCGTCCTGGGGATGGGTAAGTTCATGAACCGGTTCACGCCGCTGGGCTATATGAACAAGCTCCAGCACAAGCTGCTGCTGGCAGGCACTCCGGCCAACCTCGACGCCCCCTCGTTTGTGGTGATCAAGGTCTTCACGACCATCGTTGGTGTGATCCTGGCCTTCTTCGCGCAAGGAGTGGCCGGCTCGGTCATGCAGCGGTTGATGTTGCTGGGCTTTCCGGTCGTCCTCGGTTTCTTCGGGCCCGACGCCTGGCTCTCTCGCAAGGTGGGGGAGCGCCGCGTGCTCATGCAGCGAGCCTTGCCCGACGTCCTCGACCTGCTGGTGATCTCGGTTGAAGCCGGTCTCGGTTTCAACTCCGCCCTGGCCAGGGTGGTCTCGACGGTGCCCGGTCCTCTCACCGAGGAGTTCTTCCGGATGCTCCAGGAGACCCGGGTTGGAGTGAGCCGGCGCGATGCCATGCGACATTTGATGGAACGGAGCGATCTCGACGAGCTCCGTTCGTTCTTGCTGGCAATGATGCAGGCCGAGGCGTTTGGCGTGGCCATCGCCCGGGTGCTGCGGGTCCAGGCTGACGAGATGCGGGTGAAACGGCGTCAGCGGGCCCAGGAGAAGGCCTTTGCGGCTCCAGTCAAGATCGTCTTCCCGCTGATCTTCTGTATCTTCCCGGCGCTATTCATCGTCCTTCTCGGACCGGCTGCGATCCAGATAAGCGAGACCTTCGCAACGATGAACGGCTGAGTCATGTCCGCCACGGCCGCGGCCCGGGGGCGAGTCTCGGTCGGACATATAGCCTTAGCCGTTCCGATCATTGCCGCGGTCGTCTCGGGACGGATCCCGGTCCGGGACAACTCGTATCTGTGGCATGTGAGGGCCGGGACCCTGCAAATGGATCTCGGTCGGGTCCTCACCGAAGACCCTTTTAGCTTCACTGCCGCCGCCCGGGCCTGGCGGACCCAATCCTGGCTGGCCGACCTCGCCTACGGCTGGGCCGACAACAGGTGGGGCCTGGCGGTCGTCACCCCGATCGTGGTGTTGGGGGCCCTTCTGATCGTCGGCTCCATCGCCGTCCGCAACTATCGGGTGCTTCGCTCACCGCTGGCCGCGGCCTTGGCCACCACCTGGATCATGTGGCTTCTGATTGGATACTTCACGCCCCGCCCGGTGGTGTTCTCGCTGGGATTGTTTGCGTTGATGCTCGTGGTCGCCGACGAGGAGCGACTCCGCTGGGCCCTGCCACCGCTCATGTGGCTGTGGGCCTCCATCCATGGTGGGTTCGTCGTTGGAATTGGCTACCTGGTCCTTGACGGGCTGCGTCGGCGCGATCGGAGACGGATCGTCGACGTCGCCGCAGTCACCCTGGTCACGCTTTTCACCGCCCATGGTCTCGGAACCTGGCAGGTGGTTCTCCAATTCCTTGGCAACGGTGAGGCGCTCGACCTCATCATGGAATGGCTCACACCGAATCTGATCAGCATCGAGTTGTTCCCCTTCCTTCTCGGGATAATCGCCATCCTGGTGGGGGCCATCCGGGGCCGGGTCACGATGTCAGACCTATGGGTGATTGTTCCGTTTCTGGGTTTTTCCTTCACGGCCAACCGCTCCGTCCCGCTGGCAGCCTTGGTGCTGGCGCCCTGGTTCGTGACCTCACTGATGCCGCTCGCCAAGAAAGCGACCTCGACTACCCGGGTACAAGGCACGCTGAACGCCGCGATCATGGCGATGGTCATCGTCCTCCCCTGGGCGGTACCGATTGAGGGAGGGCTCGACGATGAGTTCTTTGCTGTCGAGGCGGTCGAACACCTACAACCCGGGCCCGCCTTCCACGACGATGCAGTCGGTGGCTATCTCATCTACTCGAAGTGGCCCGATCGTCTGGTCTACATCGACGACAGGGCGGAGTTGTACGAAGACGACTTCATCGACTTCGTGAAGGCTCGAGATGCCGACGAGACCTGGCGTGAAGTGTTCGCCCGTCATGACATCAACCAGGCGTTGTTGAAACACGAGGATCGGCTGAGCCAGGTGCTCCTGGCGGAAGGATGGGAAGCGGTCTTCGAGGACGACCGGTTCGTAGTGCTGGTCGGTCCAGGTTGACTCTTGCTGTGAATCCCTGGCCTACCCACCCTGTGGTGGGCGGTCACCGTCGAGGCGCAAGAACCCCTTAGTTGGGATTCGTGAAGCCGTTGGCGACGGTGGAGAAGGCACCCGAGACGTTCCGGCCTGCGATCTGCAAAGCGACGACGCAGATGACGGCGATGAGGATCACGAGCAAGGCGTACTCGACCATGCTGGCGCCGCGTTCGGTTTTCACGTTCGCTCTGATCAAGTTGAGGATTGCCATCTTCTTCGACGTTCTTCCTGTGATTGGGTCCAACATTGTTGTCTGTGGCCCATTGAGATCCGATGGGGCCTGCGGATCATCCGTGGCTAAGAGCGTGGGGATCCTT
>CAZPIZ010000199.1:0-3915 GCA_964586615.1 uncultured Acidimicrobiaceae bacterium
CAGCCGACGGCGACCCTCCGCCCCCGAATAGGTACGGGCGATCGCCTCCAGGCCCCGGGCCACGTAGTCGTCGGCCTCGTCCCAGGTAACCCGGACGAAGGTGTCGTTTCCCCGGTCATCGAAGCGAAACCGGGTTCGCAACCCAGGATCGTCAGAGAGGGAGGGGAAGCCGGCGTCGGCCCACTCTTTCCAGCCGCTTCGAATCACCGGATGGCGCAACCGATACGGGCCGTACACGCGCCGGTGGAGGGTGTAGCCCTTCAGACAGCCGCGCGGATTCCAGTGGACGGTGGAGCGGTTGCCTTGCGGGTCGGAGTAGTTGCCCCCGTCGTAGTTCTGCTCGAGTCTCATCACCACGCCGTTGCGGGTGAACGCACGCAAGCGGCACATGTGGGTGTCGTTGGGGGCGCACACCACCGTGAAGCTGCCGTCGTAGGAATACTGATCCCGGTAGACCTTTTCCCAGTCCCGGCCCGGATACTGACGGAGCGGGTTCTCCACCCCGACTACCGCTTGCAGCGCCAGCAAGTCGAGGTCGAGGATCCCGGCGAGGGTTCCCACTGTGGTCCCACCTGCCAATCCCAAAAAGGCTCGACGGGTAACTGCCATCGTCAGAAGCTCCTGAGGTTTTCGCTAGCCAGTGGGTCAAGTTGACCGGTGGGTCCCGATCGTGAAAAGAGCCGAAAGTCCCATACGCAATTGTTTTTTAATTTATCAGCGGTTTTATTCCCATGGCAAAGCCGATATCGAGTGTGATCGCTCGTAAAGGTTTCGTAGATCAGACACGATGTCCCCGCCTCAGGAGCAGACGGGTGTGGCGCCCGCCACCACCCGCCAGGTCGAGGACCGGCACCTTCCGAGGAACGCACCTGGCCCACCGTTCGACCCAGGGCGACGGCTCGACCTGACGAACTACTTCCCACAGGCGGGTTTTAATGGTATCGACCGTGTATAGTCAAATCTTGGCTCCAGCAACCCGCGATCAGCGTGACCTGCGGTATCGAGCATTGGCCGATCCCAACCGGCGTCATCTCCTTCGTCTGCTCGACGACCCCGGTAAGCCGCTGCTGGTGTCCACCTTGGCCGCAAGGATCGGTCTCCATATCAACACGGTTCGAGGTCATCTCGTTTTGTTGGAAGAGGCAGGTTTGGTAGAGCGGACTACTGAAGACCGCCGTGGCCGGGGCAGGCCAAGGTTGCTCTACCAAGCGACCAGCCGCGACGCCCAATCCCCGACCTCGGAGGGATACAGATTCCTGGCCGAGATACTGGCGAGTTCAATCCAGGCCACGTCGTCGGAACCGGACCGTGTGGCTCAAGAGGCGGGTCATGCCTGGGGCCGTTACCTCGTCGACCGACCTCGTCCTTTTGAACAAATCACTCCTTCTCAAACCGTTCAGCACGTCCTCACTACCCTTTCAGAGCTTGGGTTCTCTCCCGAGGCCGCCCCCGACACCAACAGCGTGGTGATCGAGCTCCATGACTGCCCCTTTCGCGATCTGGCGCGAACTCGAGGACGCGTGATCTGCTCGGTCCACAAGGGCTTGGTGGCGGGGATGCTCCAGGAACTCGGTGGATCGGTCACCATCGACGCCCTCGAGCCTTTCGTTGAACCGTCTCTGTGTATCGCCCGACTCTCAGAGACGGCAGCGGAAGACTGAGATGATCTTTCGGAGCGGGGACGCCTGGTGATCGACCGCTGGTCGCTGGTCCGTTTCCTTCATGTCACCGCCGCCGTCCTCTGGGTAGGGGGCCAGCTCACGCTGAGCTTGGTGGTCCGCCGGGCAGCCGCCGAGACCCTTGAGGGAGACCATCGCCGCCGATTCTTCGCCGCAGCTGGGCGTCGTTTCGGCCGCATCGCCACCGTCGTGCTGATACCGGTCCTGCTGTCGACCGGGTTGGCACTCACCAGCCATCGCGGAGTGTCCCTCGGGGCCCTCGCCCTTCCCGGATACGGAGCAACCCTCGGCACCAAGATCATCCTGGCCTTTGTGAGCTTCGGGCTGGCTGCCACCCACGGGATCATCGCTGCCCGGGGAAACGCCACAGCTTCTCGAACGTTTGGGGTCGCCGGAGGGATCGTGTCGGTGGTGGTTGTCCTATTTGCCACGGCACTCGTCCCATAGGATCGGGCGATGAGCATTGGCCGTAGCCGCACCGGTCGGGTGGTCGAATCCCACAAGATCGTATTGGGCGCCTTCCGCCTAGCTGGTGCTTTCGGTGTGGTGGGCGCGGTGTGGACTCTGATCGTTGTCGTCTACGGAGGATCGTGGTGGGGACCGCTGCACACATTTCTGGCCGGTTCGGTGCTGCTCGCGATCTCGGGGGCCACCCAACTCTTCACGATCACCTGGTCGGCCTCTCCCGCTCCCCCGGCCCCTTTTCCGACGATCCAGCGATGGACCACAGCCGCTGGCATCGGCCTGGTTCTGCTCGGCGTGACTGTCGATGTCTTTCTGCTCGTGGTGCTTGGGGCGCTCGCCCTTCTCGGCGGAGTAGGGCTCCTGAGCGCATTGCTGGTTGGGTCGGTTCGCCGGAGCCTGCTCCGTCGATTCGATCTATCGGCCCGCTTCTACCTGCTGGCCCTTGGCTGCGGTGCCATTGGCATCACCCTCGGGGGGGTGATGGCCGCCGAAGCAGCCCCCCAATCCTTTCCGACCCTGCGGTTGGTTCATTCCCACCTCAACCTGGTTGGTCTCATAGGACTGACCATCATCGGGACTCTTCCCACCATCCTGGCGACGTTTGCCCATCATCGGGTGGTGAGTGGAGGCGAATCCCGGGTGGCCTGGTGGCTCAGCGTGGCCGCGGCTGTCCTAATCGCAGCCGGTCTGGTCGTACCTGCCCTGGTCGGGGCGGGAACCCTGGTTGCGGCGTTGGCGGCGGTGCTGATCCTGGCCGGCGTCGTTCTCAGGCTTCGAACGAGAGGGCTCAAAGGTGGTCTCCCCTATTGCCAGGTGACGATCGGTACCGCCTGGATCATCGCTTGGGGGATCGTTGATGGGATTCGATTGCTGACCACTTCGGCCACCCCTTCCTTCCCCCCGTGGACCGGAGTAGTGGTCCTGACCGGGATCGGGCAGATCCTGCTCGGTTCGCTTGCCTACTTGCTTCCGGTCCTGGCCGGTCCCCATCCGCGGCTGGGTCCCAACATCGAGCGGATGACACGTCATGGTTGGGTGGCACTGGTTTTGGCCAATGGTTCGGCCCTGGCGTTGCTTGGCGGTCTCGGCACTGTCGCCGCCATCGGCTATGGGATTTGGATACTCGATTTTGGACGCCGTGCCCTGACCCTTAACCGCAGGAAGTTCACAACCGACTTGGCCGCCAAGGCCGGTTGATCTCAAGGCCACCTATTGGAGCTCATCGCAGTCTTACGTTGGATCCACGTGGTCGGCGGCGCCGCCTGGCTGGGCGAGGTGATCGTTGTCGGTTTCGTCCTGGTCCCGCTTCTGGCTCGCCTCGACCACGAGCGGCAAAACTGGTTTCTCGCCACTGTTTTCCCCCGGATCTTCCGACTCGCATCGGTGCTCATCGTCACAACGCTCCTTGCCGGTGCCGCGCTCAATCTGGCCATGTCGGGATGGGCAATCGACTGGGAGCGGCTCACCGGAACCCGGTGGGGGCGCTCCATCCTGATCGGAGGACTTCTCGGCCTGACCCTCGGGCTCTTCCATTTCGTAGCCGAGAGTCGACTCGAGCCAATGGTCAGGGCGGCAGGACGAGGAGTCGGTGTTGAGACGATCGTGCGCCGCCTCCAGATCATTCCCCGCATCGGTCTCTTCATCCTCCTGGCCGTCTTCGCCTTCATGGTCGGCGCCAGGGGATGAGCCCTACCATCGCCGACATGGCGAGCCAGATTCCGGTGATCATCCAGGGCGGCATGGGGGTGGGGGTGTCGGGCTGGCAGCTTGC
>CAZPIZ010000200.1:0-1361 GCA_964586615.1 uncultured Acidimicrobiaceae bacterium
AGCGTTCTTCGGGAGCTGGTGGCGGACTCCATGGAACACGCCCGCACCCAATGAGCACCGGACCGTGATTGGCCCCGTCAAGCGGGTCAGCCGTGGAGCGGTCCGTAATAGTGATCGGCGAAGAGGCGGGCAACCAGCTCCCCCCGGCTTGCGACCCCGATCTTCTCGAACACCGCTTTGACATAGCCCCGAACGGTGTGAAGGGAGAGGATCAGGGCCTCGGCGATCTCGGCGGTGCTCAGTCCCTGGGCAATCATCCAGGTGACGTCCTGCTCGCGCTCGGTCAGCTCGTAGGCCTGCACGATCATGGGGGCAATCTCGGAAGCATGGGCCGGCTCGATCACCACCGCGGTGTCTCCGAACTGTCCCTCGCCATCGCGCAAGCACGAGGCGTGGAGCGTCAGCCATCCTCCGGTAAGAGTCCGGACCCGGGTACGGGCCGGAGCGGCCGATCGCCCGGCTGCGACGGCGCGGGCTTGCGACACCACCGAATAGACCTCGGTGGGGATGAGCACTCCGTGCTCCGTGGGCCGGTCGGGTCCCTCTGACAGTTGGGTGAGCCAGCTGGCCGCGTCTTCGTTGAGCGATTCCAACCTCCCGGTGGGACCGAACACAAGCAGGCCGGGACCGGTTGGACCCACCTCGGAAGTGACCCGCTCTTCCAGCACGCTGCGACGAAAGGCCCGGCCGATTGTCGAAGAAAGCCGGGCGATGGTCAGCACCTCATCCTCGGTGAAATGCGGCCGGCCTCGCAGCCGCCACAGGCTGGCAACTCCCCAACAGCCCGAGCGGCTCCGAAAGGCAACACGCAATTCGTCGTCGAAGCCGTTGGGTTGGTTCAGTTCGCGATGACGGGTGCTGCGACCCGGGTAACCACCGGTGGCGGCCTGCAGGGTCCCGGCCGGCAGCGGACGCCGGGCTAGATCCCGATACAAGAGAAAATCCTCGATGAGCAGCTCCCGCTCCCAGAAGGTGTGGCAATCCTCGTCGACGCTGTCGAGCCGGACTGGAGGAGCGGGGAGGGTGGTGGCCGGGTCGGTGGCAACGAACAACGAAGCGTCGAAAGGTACGAGTTGTCGAAGCCTCGTGTCGAGCTCGCCGAGAAAGTCGCCGTCGGCCGGACGGTCCCTGCACAGTTCCAGGAGATCGTCTCGCCGGCGGTCGGCTACCGGCGCATGCGCAGGCGCCGTCACCATAAACGCAGTATGGCGGTCTAATCCCGCGCCCGCCACCCCCTCATTTGAGGGGGGGCCGCATGCAAAGAAGGCTCACATGCGGGATTGACGCAAAGCCTTCATTGCGACACGGTTGACGTGGCGGCGGTCGATCCGCGCCCGAGAAGTCAATTGCCCGAGAAGTCA
>CAZPIZ010000200.1:1461-3904 GCA_964586615.1 uncultured Acidimicrobiaceae bacterium
ATGATTGCGAACCGTTGTTGGAGCCAAGAGGAGGAACAGCATGAGCGAGTGGCATTTCATGGACCCGAGTTCGCGGGCCAACCTGACCAAGGCCTGGCAGCGCGAGGCAGAAGGCATGTTCGAGCTGGCGGCCGACCCCGATCGCTGGCAGGCACCGACCGGCGCCGGCAATTGGCAAGTGCGGGATGTGATCGGTCATCTGATCGACACCACCGAGACCTACTTCATCTCCTTCGACGGGGCCCGGGGCAAGGGCGAGGGTCCGGCCAATCTTGGACTCCCCGACATGGCCCGCCACGTCGACGAGGGGGGACGCTCTCATCGATCACTCACCCAACCACAGGCCCTGGACCGGCTGCGCAAGGCTCTGGACCGCATGCTCGGCATCGCCAAAGGCCTCGACGACAGCGAATGGGCCGGCTTGATGACGCCGCACAAGTTCATGGGTCCGCTCCCGGCCGCCTTCTATCCGCTCTTCCAGCTGGTCGACTACGGGGTCCACAGCTGGGACATCAGAGAAGGAACCGGCCAGGGCCATGCTCTCGATGGCGACTCGGCCGACCTTCTGGTGCCACTGGCCTTCATCATGTGGCAATCCACGCCGGCGGTTCCACCCGACACCGAGCCCTACACCATTGGGATAAAGGTCACCGGCGGCCATAACGCCGGCAGCCATCGGGTGTCGGTCAGCCCAGGTGGAGTCCAGGTTGAGGAGGGAGACGTCGAGGGCTTGCCGGCGGTGATCGAGTTCGACCCCGCCACGCTGGTTCTGGCCGCTTACGGCCGCCTCAACGGAGGAACAGGGCGCGGCGACCGGGCTCTGGTCGAACGTTACCTCAACTCCTTCTTCCGGATCTGAGCAAGGAGGCACCATGGCCGACATCGATCTGGAGCGAACCGAGGCGGAGCGGCGTCGGATCATCGACACCTTCCTGGTGGAGGAGGGAAAACGACCCCGTCCCTCGGCCCGCGGCATCCATCACGTGGCCTTGTTGTCGTCGAACGTCGAGCAGACCGTCCGCTTCTTCCAGGGCGTGCTCGAGTTTCCGTTGATCGAGATCTTCGAGAACCGGGACTACCAGGGGTCCAATCACTTCTTCTTCGATCTGGGTCACGGCAACACCCTGGCGTTCTTCGACTTTCCCGGTCTCGACCTCGGCCCCTATGCCGAAGTGCTGGGCGGGTTGCACCATGTGGCCATCTCGGTTGAATCGGAGCGTTGGAAAAAGCTGCGGGCCAATCTCGACCAGGCGGGAGTCGAGTACGGCATCCACAGCGAGGTTTCGATGTATTTCCGTGATCCCGATGGGGCCCGGATCGAGTTGATCGCCGATCCCCTCGGCGAGATGTACGGGACCAAGCTGCTGAGCTGGCAGGATTGACCTGGTTCGCTAGCAGAGTGATCTGATGAGGCTTGGCGTCTCGATGAAGAGCGCCCACGACTTTGCCGACCCGCGGCAAGGGGCGAGAATGATGATCGCGCGGGCCATCGCCGCTCGGGAGGCGGGGCTCGACTCGCTCTTCCTCGGCGATCACCACAGCGTCTCCTACGGCTATTACCAGAACGTCCCCATGCTCGGGCGGCTGCTGGCCGAGTTTCCTCGAACCGCCGGGGCGTTGTTTCTGATCCCGTTGTGGCATCCAGTCCTGTTGGCCGAGCAGGTGGCGACCCTGGCCGCCATCGCCCCTGGACGCTTCGTGCTCCAGTGCGCTCTCGGAGCCGGGGACCAGTTCGAGGGAATGGGAGTCGGCCTGGCCGAACGGGTTGGGCGCTTCGAGACAGGACTCGACATCGTCAAACGGCTGCTGGCCGGCGAAGAGGCGAGCGCCGAGGCGCCCTACCCGATCCGATCGGCACGGATCTCTCCGATCCCGGCCGAGCCGATTGAGGTGTGGATCGGGGGACATGCAAGAGCAGCGGTCGACCGGGCGGCCCGGCTGGGGGATGGCTGGATCGTGGGACCCGACCTTCCCGTCGAGCACGCGCTTGAGGTCCTCGACTACTACCGGGAGCGCTGCGCCCACCACGGCAAGGAGCCGAAGGCGATCGCCATCCGCCGCGACGTCCACGTCGGTCGTGACCGCTCTGATGCTGAGGCTGTGGTGGCTCCCATCATCGCCAAGGGCTATCGGGGCTTCGACCCGGCGGTACTGGTTTACGGAGGTGTGGACGAGGTGACGGAGCGATTCCGACAGCTCGAAGAAGCCGGGTTCACCGATCTTCTCGTGCGCCACATCGGTGGTGAGGAATCTGAGGTGCTCGCGTCTCACCACCGTTTGGGTCAGGTCAGAGCGGCTTTGGCCTGACGCTTGGCAAGGCCTATGGCCGCACGCAACTCGATCGGTAGCGACGACCAGGCGACTGATCCGATTGCTACCTCCCGGTTGGTTTGCCTTCCGTTTGGTAGGGGTAGGTATGGTCAAAATCGACCTTCCAGCCGAC
>CAZPIZ010000201.1:0-3859 GCA_964586615.1 uncultured Acidimicrobiaceae bacterium
TCAGGCCGTTGGACGGAGTCCCTCGAGGCCGTTGAGGATCAGATCTAGCCCGAACTCGAACTCGGTCTGGTCGTCGCACCAGCCCAACGTGGAGTCGGGGTCGTCGTGTGCGACCTCCATCATCATCCCGACGATGTGCGGGACCTGGTCTGCCATCTGTTCGAGCATGGCCATGGAGTCCTCCTCACCGCCTTGGGTGTCGTTTGGATCGAACAGCTCCTGGGTGAATCCCAGGGCGCGGCTCCCAAGGGCGTGCAGAGCATGATGGGCCAGGTCGTATGAGAAGCCTCCTTCTCGGAACAGCCCGAGCACGGCGTCGAAGTATCGAACTGTCGCCGGGCTCATCGTGGTCCTCCCCTCGATGACTGCAGGCGCCCACGGGTGCCGCAGTAGGACTTCTCGGGCGGCGAGAATTCTCATGCGCATTGCCCTCTTCCAGTCGCCCGGGGCGGAGGGCCCGTCGATTGTGGTCACGGACTGTTCGATCTCGCTCAGGATGACCTCGACGACGCCATCGAGGACCGCCTCCTTGTTTGCCACGTGGTAGTAGAGAGACATCGCCTCGACCCCAAGCTCGTGGGCGAGATTGCGCATCGTCAGAGACTCGATCCCGCCTTGATCAGCGAGGCTGACGGCAGCGCCCAACACCCGCTCTTTGCTCAAGGGGATTCGGGGCTCTGTGCTTGGTTTGGTTTCCGTGGACATTCTACAACCACTTTACCGTACAAGGTAAGCCCAATCAGTGTTTGCTATTCGCCCTTGACAACCTTACGTCGTATGGATACCTTACATCATACGACTTACAGGGTAAGAAGAATCAACAAGGTCGGACAGGCTCGCTGCTGGGCCGGTCCCATCTCCAAGCAGAGGAGAAAAGAATTGAAGTCAGCAATGGCCCCCAGAAAAGGCCTTGAAACGGCGGTCGCGGGTGACAACGGGGTCAAACCTGGCTCCGGTCAGAAGGACAAGATGCAGGCGATCGTGTACCAGAGGTACGGCTCGCCCGACGTTCTGGAGTTCAAGGAAGTCGACAAGCCGGTGGTCGGGGACGACGACGTGCTGATCCGGGTTCACGCAGCATCGGTCAATCCCTATGACTGGCACTTCATGAGAGGCGAGCCCTACCTCGCTCGGATCCAGATGGGGCTGAAACCAAAGTCCACCAGCCTGGGAGTTGATGTGGCGGGGACGGTTGAAGCGGTTGGTAGCAACGTGACGGAGTTCCATCCCGGTGACGAGGTGTTCGGAGCATGCAGGGGGTCGTTTGCCGAGTACGCGATCGGCTGGGAGTCCTCCTTGGTGTTGAAGCCGGCCAACGTGACCTTTGAGCAAGCGGGGGCGGTGGCCATCGCCGCGTTCACCGCAATCCAGAGTCTTCGCGATTGGGGGCAGCTTCAGCCAGGGCAGAAGGTTTTGATCAATGGTGCGGCCGGAGGAGTGGGGACGTTTGCCGTGCAGCTTGCAAAGGTGTGGGGCGCCGAGGTGACAGGCGTCTGCAACACGCGCAACGTTGACATGGTCCGATCGATCGGGGCAGATCACGTCGTCGACTACACACAAGACGACTTCACGCGGGGCGGGTACCGCTATGACCTGATGCTCGACATGATCGGCAACCATTCGGTGTCGAAATGCACGCGCGTCTTGGCTGCCAAAGGGACATTTGTGATGCTCGGAGGACGGAGCGGGCGATGGATCCGACCGATGGAGCGTCTGCTCAAGATGCTGGTTTTGTCTCCGTTCGTGAGCCAGGCGATGGTCTCTCGCACTGCATCGTGGAGCAAAGGCGACCTGTTGCTCATGCAAGAGCTCATGGAAGTTGGCCAAGTCGCTCCGGTCATCGACAGAACCTATCCGCTGAGCGAGGTCGCAGAGGCAATCCGGTATCTGGAAGAAGGGCACGCTCGGGGCAAGGTCGTTATCAAGGTCTGAGGATCGGACCGGCTCTAGAGAAGTTCCCACCTCCCCAACCAAAGAGAGAAGACATGAATGAGTCAACAGAAGCGAAGCAGGGCCGTGCCAACGTCGGCGTGGTTGGCGGCGGAAGCAAACCCGCTACAGGGCAGACGAAAACGATGAAGGCGATCGTCCAAAGCAAGTACGGGGCACCTCGTGATGTCCTGGAGCTACGGCAGATCGATAGGCCGGTGATCAACGACGATGAGGTGCTGGTACGAGTTCGCGCGGCGGGGGTGGATCGGGGGGTCTGGCATGTCATAACGGGCTTGCCGTATCCGATACGCCTCGCCGGCTATGGGCTCCGGGCACCCAAGACTTCGGTTCCGGGCATGGATGTTGCCGGGGTGGTCGAGGCGGTCGGCAAGAATGTGAGCCGGTTCCAGCCTGGCGATGAGGTGTTCGGTGTCGGCAAGGGCTCGTTCGCCGAGTATGTGCGCTCTCGCGAGGACAAGCTCGCACCCAGACCGGCGAACCTCACCTTCGAGGAGGCAGCGGCAGTAGCCATCTCCGGTTTGACTGCACTGCACGGCCTTCGCGACCACGGGCGAGTCGAGCCGGGGCACAAGGCGTTGATCATTGGTGCGTCGGGCGGTGTAGGAACCTACGCCGTCCAGCTGGCCAAGGCGTTCGGCGCTCACGTCACCGGCGTATGCAGCACCACGAAGGTGGACCTGGTCCGCTCCATCGGCGCCGATCGCGTCATCGACTACAAAAGCGAGGACTTTGCCAACGACAGGCGGGCCTACGACCTGATCCTCGACATAGGCGGGAACTCTTCGTTGTCACGCCTTCGGCGCACCCTCACCACCCGTGGGAGACTTGTCATCGTCGGAGGCGAGACGAGCGGGCGCTGGCTCGGGGGCGCCGATCGCCAGCTCCGAGCGCTCCTGCTGTCCCCGTTCGTGGGCCAGAAGCTTGGTGCCTTCATCTCCTCGGAGAACTACGAGGACATGATCGTCCTCAAGGAGCTCATCGAAGCCGGGAAGGTCAAACCGGTCATCGACCGGACCTACCCGCTGAGCGAGGCCCCCGACGCCGTCCGGTACGTGGAGGAGGGCAGAGCGCGAGGAAAAGTCGTGATCGCAGTCTGAGGCGCAATGGATGAGGAGACCATGATGAAGGCGATCGTCCGAGACAAGTACGGCTCACCCGATGTCCTGGAGTTGAAGGAAATTGACAAGCCGGTACCTGGAGACGACGAGGTACTGGTCAGGGTTCATGCGGCATCCATGAACACAGCCGACCTGGACTACCTGCGAGGTTTTCCGTTGGCGGCACGAATCGGCACGGGGTTGTTCAAGCCAAAGAACCGAGGTCTGGGATTGGACGTGGCGGGCAAGGTAGAGGCGGTGGGTAAGACCGTGACCCAGTTTCAACCAGGTGACGAGGTATGGGCTGACCTGAGCGGGAGTGGTTTCGGCGCCTTTGCGGAGTACGTGTGTGCCCCTCAAACTGTGTTTGCTCTGAAACCCGCCGGCGTGACATTCGAGGAAGCAGCGACTGTGCCTCATTCGGCGGTCCTGGCGCTGCAGGGTCTTCGCGGCAAGCGTCAGATTCAGCCAGGACACAAGGTCCTGATCAATGGTGCCGGCGGGTGCGTTGGCCCATTCGCGGTCCAGCTCGCCAAGTCATTTGGGGCCGAAGTGACCGGCGTTGACAGTCCGTCGAAGTTGGATTTGATGCGGTCGGTCGGAGCCGATCACGTCATTGACTACACCCGTGAGGACTTCACCAAGAACGGGAAACGATACGACCTGATTCTGGACATTGCCGCACAATCTTCGATCCTCAAATACAGACGGGCATTGAGTTCCCGCGGCAGCTATGTCCTGATCGCTCATTCCCTGATCGGGTTCGTCCAGGCCTTCTTCATCGGGGCATGGATCTCAATGACCGGGAA
>CAZPIZ010000202.1:0-3840 GCA_964586615.1 uncultured Acidimicrobiaceae bacterium
CTTCAGAACGCGAAAGTTCAGATTGTCTGGGGTCCTGGGGTACCCTTGGCCAGTTCCGGGTCCTCCTTCCCGAGACCCATGGCCACCAGGAAATATCCAGGTTTCAATGATCAGACTCCGAGAAGTAACCAAGGTCTACGAAGGCGGCACCGTCGCCGTGCGCGACATCTCCCTGGATATCCAGAAGGGAGAGTTTGTCTTCCTCGTCGGACCTTCCGGCTCAGGGAAATCGACGTTGGTTCGGTTGCTGCTGCGACAGGACACCGTGACGAGGGGAACCATTTGGGTTGCGGGCAAGGACATCACCCAGCTCCCCGCCTGGAAGGTCCCGTTCTTGCGGAGGTCGGTCGGGACCGTGTTCCAGGACTTCAAGCTTTTGCCCAACAAGACCGTCGGTGAGAATGTCGCCTTTGCTCTCGAGGTGTTGGGGCGGCCGAGGAGCGTCATCGCGCCGCAGGTTGACCAGGTGCTGGAACTCGTTGGTCTCAGCGATAAGACCGACCGATATCCGCGTCAGCTTTCCGGTGGCGAGCAGCAGCGGGTCTCGATCGCCAGAGCATTTGTCAACCGCCCTCCGATCCTTCTGGCCGACGAGCCCACCGGCAATCTCGACCCCGGCACTTCCGTGGGGATCATGCGGCTGCTCGATCGCATCAACCGATCCAGCGCCACCATCGTCATGGCGACCCACGACCACGCCATCGTCGACGCTATGCAACGTCGGGTCGTTCAGTTGGAAGACGGACGGATCATCAGAGACGAACAAGCGGGCCGTTATGAAACCGACCAGACCCCGTCGGTCGATCCCGAGTCGGGGACTTCGGGAGGTGAAGGGTCGTGAGCCGGTTCGCCTTTCTCACCCGAGAGGCAGTTATCAACCTTCGCCGGAACCTGCTGGTTGTTTTGGGGGCAGTTCTTGCCGTTTTCATCTCGTTGGTCCTGGCGTTTGGGGCGTTGGTCGTAAACGAACTCCTTCGAATCAACACCCTGGCATGGCAGGACGGGGTGCACCTCATCGCATTCCTCGAAGACGAGGGGAGCGACGGCGTCGCCACCGGTGCCCACCAGGCTCTCTTGGAGGAGGTTCGGGGTTGGTCCGAGGTGGCCGACGCCTTCTACATCGACAAGGCCCAGGCGTGGGTCGAGTACAAGGAACTGTTTGCGGACCGTCCCGACTATCTCGACATCGACCCCAGCATCCTTCCCGCATCGGTGCGGATCGAACTCAACAACATCGACCTCTATCGAGATGTCCAATTCCGGTTGGCCGATCAGGCGCAACTGATCAGACGGGTCGTGACCTTTGGTGAGCAGATCGACCAGCTTTCGTCGTTGTCAACCGTGCTCAATTTGCTCGGGCTCGGACTGGCGTTCGTGCTGGGCATCTCGGCCGTCATCCTCATCGCCAACACCATCCGCATGGCGATCTATTCTCGCCGCGACGAAGTGTCGATCATGAAACTGGTTGGGGCGTCGAACTGGTTCGTCCGTATTCCGTTCATCCTCGAGGGGATGATCGAGGGACTGGTCGGTGCCGGCCTTGCGGTTACGACGGTGTGGGTTGCCTCCCGAAATCTGAAGACCCTGGGCGATACGATCGAAATCATCTCGTTCTCCGTCTCCGATCGATTCTTCGTGACATGGGGGATTCTGTTTCTTCTTTTCGGTGCAGCGGCGGGTGTGCTGGGCAGCGTGCTGGGGCTCAGCCGATACCTGCGAGATGACGAGGGGGGACGCCCGGTGACGGGCGCCCGGGGGGTATTAGAGCCGACGTGAAGCCCGCACGGTTAACCGTGCTCTTCGTGGTGCTAGCGCTCCTTTGGGGTTCAGCGCCGGTCGTGGCACAAGATGATCCAGCGTCCGAACTCCAACAGGTTCAACTCGAGCTGGCCGAGATCAACCGCGCCATCAAAGCCGCTCGCACCGAGGCAAGCGGGGTCGGCCAGCAGGTCGCCGCCGCTCAAGCCAACCTCGAGTCCGCCTTATCGCTCTTCAATGCCGCTCAGGCTCGGGTCGACGAGACGATCGCCCGGGTTCGCGACACCGAAGTGGCGGTATCCGACCTTACAGGCCAAGTGGCTGGTCTCGAAGCCGATCTCGCCCGGACCGAAATCGATCTCAGCAACACAGAAACTCGTCTCGAAGAGCAAGCGGTCGTCATGTACATGGAGGCCTCAGCAATGCCGGCCCTGGGTCTCTTCTCTCAGGAGGACGCCGCCTCCGCTGCCACGGCCCTCGTCTACGCCGGGGATGTCTTCGCCCAGAGCGAAGACATCTTCACGGCTTTCCAATTGCTCCAGCGCGAAGAGGAGCGTCAACGTGGAGCAGTTGCAGACAGAAAGACTCAAGCCGAGGTTCAGCTGGTCAAGCTCGAAGCCGAGAAGGCGCAGCTCGAGATAGAGCGCAATCAAGCAAACGAGGCGCTGGCATCCGCCCAGAGCCAGGCCGCAATTGTCCAGGACTTGCTTGACGAGATTCGCCGGGATATTTCGGCCGCCGAAGAGCACAAGGACGGCCTTGAGGCCGACGCTGAACGCCTTGAAGACGAGATCGCCCGACTTCAGAGTCATGATGGTGAGGCCCCCGGGATCCTCGGCTGGCCGATCAACGGTCGGGTCAGCTCACCATTCGGTTATCGAGTTCACCCGATCCTGGGCGTGAGAAAGCTGCACACCGGCATCGACATCAACGGATCGACCGGCACCCCCATCTCTGCTGCTGGCGACGGGAAGGTGATCCTGTCGCAGACCTATGGTGGCTACGGCCGGGCGGTGGTGATCGATCATGGAGGAGGGATGTCGACGCTGTATGCCCATCAGTCGAGCATCGCAGTCTCGGTTGGAGAGGTCGTCACCCGGGGCGAGGTGATCGGTTACGTCGGTTGCACCGGCAGTTGCACCGGTCCTCATCTCCATTTCGAGGTCCGTCTCGACGGCGTCCCGGTTGACCCGATGCAGTACTTAGGTTGAAGCGTGGCTGAGAAGAGCGACATCAAGGTGGTGGCGAGCAATCGCCGGGCCCGGCACGACTACCAGATCCTTGATCAGGTGGAGGCCGGTCTGGTCCTCGAAGGCTCAGAGGTGAAGAGCCTGCGCGAGGGTCAGGCTCAACTCAAGGACAGCTTCGCCCATATCCGCGACGGCGAGGCTTTCCTGCTCGGCGCCTACATCGCCCCGTACACCTTCTCCCGGGGCGGTGGACATGAGCCCGAGCGAACCAGAAAGCTGCTCTTGAAGCGCCGCGAGATCGACCGCCTGGCGGCGCGGGTGGCGGAACAGGGACTCACGTTGGTGCCCCTTGACATTCATTTCCGGGACGGCAAGGTCAAGGTCGAACTGGGCTTGGCCCGCGGCAAGAACACCATCGACAAGCGGGACAGCCTGAAGGAGCGCGACCAGAAGCGCGAGATGGAACGCGCCCTGAAAGCCCGCAACCGCTAGAACCGATGCGAGTTCATCGACCATTTGGGTAGAATGGTGTTACCCATGGGGGTGAAATGGTTTCGACGTTGAGTTTTAAGGCGTCGGAAGCGAGCCGAGGTCTCCGGATCCTCGTTAAAGAGCCGGGAAAAAACACAAGTGCCGAAGACAACTTCGCACTGGCTGCCTAACTAAATAGCAGCCCGTCCGCCCGGGGGGTGTCCGCCTCGCCGGAATCGGGCGCCGCAATGCGGAATGCGTCCTCCGGGTTCCGGGACCGGAGGGCAAAGATCAACTCCGGATAGGTCGGAGGGAAGCCCGCCGTTGGGGTCCCATCGACCGAAAAGCTCGCCGACGGCTGCGCTCGGAGATGCCGACGCTAACGGCTCAGCGGACCCGGGTTCGACTCCCGGCACCTCCA
>CAZPIZ010000203.1:0-3812 GCA_964586615.1 uncultured Acidimicrobiaceae bacterium
CTTCGGCGCCCTCCACCATGGCGGCCCCAACGTGGGAATGATCTCGCAGCGGCAGCTCGGGAAGCAGAAGCACCACCACGAAGGCGGCGACCGCGAACGGAACCGCCGCCAGGAACACGGTGCCGGTCGAGTCCGCAAAGGCCTGAATGACCCCCAGTCGTACTGCCTCAGGGAGCTGAGCGATGGCCGCCGGGCTGGACATAAGGTCGCCCCCACCCAGATCGGCCCCAGGCAGGTTGCGGGCGATGTTGGCAGCTACCTGGCTCGTGAATATCGCCCCGAACAGGGCCGTGCCGAACGACCCGCCCAGACTGCGGAAAAAGGTGGATGCTGAGGTGGCGACACCGAGATCCCGGGGTTGGACCGAGTTCTGAACGGCCAGCACCAGTACCTGCATGACCAGACCGAGACCCGCGCCCAGGATCAGCATGTAGACGGACGCAACCGGGAGTGTGGTCTCGGTTCCCATCGTCGAAAGCAGGAACAGCGCCAAGGTCGCCAGCAGCGATCCGATTACCGGAAAGATCTTGTAGCGGCCGGTCCTGCTGATCAGCCGGCCACTGCTCACCGAGGTGCTGATGATCCCCGCCATCATCGGCAACAGCAAGAGGCCGGAGTTGGTGGCGCTGGCCCCGACAACGATCTGGAGGAACAGCGGGAGGAAGACGATTCCGCCGAACATCGCCAGACCCACCACGAAACCGGCGGCCGAAGTGAGAGCGAAGGTCCGGTCTCGAAAGAGTCGCAAGGGAAGGATCGGCTCCTCGGTGCGCGACTCCCACCAAAGAAACAGACCAACCAGCATCAAGCTGACCACGGTGAGCCCGACGATCAATGGTGAGCCCCATTCATACTCCCTGCCACCCCAGACGGTCACCAGTAGCAGTGCGCTCACGCCGCCGACCAGGAGCCCGGCGCCCAGAAAGTCGATCCGGTGGTCCTGACGGTGGAATGGGAGGTTCAAGACCGCTCCGGTCACGAACAGCGCGATGAGACCGAGCGGCAGGTTGATGTAGAACACCCAGCGCCAGGTGGCATTGTCCACCAACCAGCCGCCCAAGAGGGGACCGGCAATGCTGGCCAGCCCGAAGACGGCTCCGAAATACCCCTGGTATCGACCGCGCTCTCGGGGTGAGACCACGTCGCCGACGATGGTGAATGCCATCACTATCAGCCCACCGGCTCCGAGACCTTGGATGGCCCGGAAGACGATCAACTGGACCATGTTCTGAGACAGCCCACACAGGACCGATCCGATCAGGAAGAGGCCGATTGCAACCTGGAACACCACCTTTCGCCCGTACAGGTCGGAGATCTTCCCGTACAAGGGCGAGGTCACGGTGGACGCCAGAAGATAAGAAGTCACCACCCACGACAGATGATCAAGCCCGCCAAATTCACCAACGATGGTCGGGAGGGCGGTCGCCACGATCGTCTGATCGAGTGCGGCGAGGAACAAGCCCAGCATCAGACCGGTGAGAACAACCAGGATCTGGCGATGGGTCATGGGAGTGTGTTGGTTGGGGAGGTCAGTCACGTGTCTCTCTTCAGGAATCGGCCTTCAGAAATCGGCCGTCAGGAGTCGGCTTGTTCGGCATGTTGTGTCAGATCGGATGAGAACCGGTCCAACAAATCGACAAAAGCATCGCGGTCGGATCTGGTCCAACCGGAGAACACATTCGAGAGCACCTGGCGTCGCTCGATCTCCAAGCGCCCAATCGTGTCTTCCGCTTTGGAGGTGAGCTTGACCCACCAGACCCGGCCATCGGCGGGGTCGGGCGTCTTCTCGAGATAACCGGCCTGGGTGAGGTTGGCCACATGGCGGCTCATCGTTGGCACCTCGACACTGAGCTCACGGGCGAGATCGGTGATGCGGACCGAACCCGAAGCGGCTACTGCCTTGAGGACGAGACAGGCAACCCGGTCGAGAGATACATCGGCCCGTTCGGCCAGGATCGCGTGGAGGGGACCGGCCCTGCGTCCCAGCAACGCCAGAGCGCGCTCAAGACGTTCGATGTCGGTGTTGGCGAGGGAAGACATGGCGGGGAGCGAGACTACTAGATAGTTAGAGCAACTAACTAACAGCCCAGTCTCAAGTCTCAAGCCTCAAGTCCCCGGTCGGCGGTAGCCTTCCGGGCATGGCCGACCTCATCGAGACTGTCCGGGCTTCGGTCATAGGGCGCGATACGGCCGTGCTAACTCCTTTCGGGTTACGCAGGGTCACCTATGCCGACTACACCGCTTCCGGACGATCCCTCGACTTCATCGAGGAGTTCATCCGCAACACCGTTTTGCCCCTTTACGCCAACACCCACACCGAGACTTCGGGGACGGGACTCCAGACGACGCGATTTCGCGAGGACGCCAGGGCGATCATTCGACGGGCGGTCGGGGGCAATGAGGAGCACGCCGTGATCTTCGCCGGATCGGGTTCGACCGGCGCCATCGATCGGCTCATCACCATCCTCGGCGTGCGAGTCCCGGCCGGGCTCGACGACCGCTTCGGGTTGACGGCCTCGATTCCGCCAGAGGATCGCCCCGTGGTTTTCGTGGGGCCCTATGAACACCACTCCAACGAGCTCCCCTGGAGGGAGTCGATCGCCGACGTCGTGGAGATCGCCGAGGATTCAGATGGGCACATAGACATGGCCGATCTCGAGCGGCGTCTGATCAAGTTCTCCGCCCGGACCCTGCGGGTCGGATCGTTCTCGGCAGCATCCAATGTGACCGGCATCATCACCGACACGAGCGCCGTCTCGAGCCTGCTCCATCGGTACGGAGCACTCTCCTTCTGGGACTTCGCGGCGGCGGCTCCGTACGTCGGGATCGATATGCGATCGAACGAGGACGGCAACCTCGACTACATGGACGCGATCTTCATCTCACCCCACAAGTTCATCGGGGGACCAGGAACCCCAGGTGTTCTGGTGGCTCGCAAGGACCTTCTCCACAACCGGGTCCCATCGGTCCCGGGAGGAGGGACCGTCACGTATGTCAACTCACTCGTCCACCACTACTCGTCCGATCCCGAGCATAGGGAAGAGGGAGGAACCCCGGCGATCGTCGAGTCCATCCGGGCAGGGCTCGTCTTCCAACTCAAGGAAACGGTAGGGGTGCCCGAGATCAGGTCTCGTGAGGAGGACTTTATCGGACGAGCCATCGCCTCCTGGAGTCAGAATCCCAATCTGCTCATCCTCGGCAACCCCGGCGCCGCAAGGTTATCGATTGTCTCGTTCGTCGTGCGGTTCGGTGAGCGCTACCTGCATCACAACTACGTCGTAGCCCTGCTCAATGATCTGTTCGGCATCCAGGCCCGTGGCGGGTGCTCTTGTGCCGGGCCCTATGGGCACCGCCTGCTCGGAATCGATCTCGATACCAGCCTTCTCATCGAAGCCCAGGTTGGAAAAGGCTGCGAGGTCATCAAACCGGGGTGGGTCAGGGTCAACTTCAACTACTTCATCGACGAGGACGAATTCAGTTACATCGTCGAGGCGGTGAATCTGATCGCCGAGCACGGATGGCGGCTGTTGCCCCAGTATCGGTTCGAATCCGACACCGCCCTCTGGCGCCATCGACTCGGCCTTCCCCGACAACCCCTGACGCTGTTCGACATCGACTACAGCAACGGCACACTTACCCACCCTGTGGAACGACTTCAAACACCGGATTACTCGTTCGCGAGTTATCTAGAGGACGCCCACCGCCTGTTCGCCACGAGCGCGACGATGACGGACACCGTCGACGACCTTCTCGAGGAGGACGCTGAAGCCCTCAGATGGTTCCCCCTCCCCCACGAGATCATGGCGTGAGCG
>CAZPIZ010000204.1:0-3803 GCA_964586615.1 uncultured Acidimicrobiaceae bacterium
TCGATCTCTCCCCCATCGGCGCGAGCCATCGCCGTTGCGTACCAGAACCCCGCCGCCAACAGCACGACGAGCAAAGCTGCCGTCAATAGACGCAGACGCTCCGTCACGGCGAATACGGATACGCAACGGCTCTGGCGGTCACCACAAATCGTTGGTCTTCAAGAGCAAAGACTCGAATCAGGCCGAACGGCACTTCTCGGGTGAGCTCGATCGTGACCGATGACCCATCATCGGCGACAGCAATCGAGGGCGGACCGGCCAGGTCGACGCCCCCGCTGTTGCCGGCAATGACTGCCAACGCAAACAACGGAGCCTGAGCACCATCGATCACGGTGTCGCCGGTGGACCGATAGCGATCGAGATCGATTGCTCCCGCCGCGGCGATGGCAGCCGCATCGGCCATCGCCACCAACTCCTGCCGTTCCCCGATCACCCGCCAGAGCTCGGCTGACAGAGCACCCACCATCAAGACGCAAACGGCAAGGCCAAGGAACCAAATCGGGGCCGATCCCCGCTCAGAGTTCACGGGCGGCTCCTGTACATGTCGACCTGCTCGGAATGAACCGCGCGGACGGTGATGTCCCCGATCGGCAGAAACGACGAGAGCTCCTCTACCAACACTGCCACCTCCACGGTCACTACCGCTCCTCGGTCGGTCGAACAGGCCGTACCCCCGCAGAACACGACCGTGACGTTGCCGGGGTCGAAACCCATGCTTCTTGCTTGCGCATCGACGACCGAGAGTGCCTCCGCGGTTGGATCGCCGATAGTCAGAACCATGGTCCGGGCCGCCTCGGCCGCCGCCCTGCGGACAAAGTTGCGGTGTTCGAAGACCGGGGCGACGGAGAGCACCATGATGGCCACTGGTACCACCAACAACATCACCCCGAGAGCCAATTCGATCGGAGAGGCTCCCCGTTCCCTATTCATCAGACTCTTTCACCGCCCGGACCTCGGGCGAAAACCTCAGCGAGGGCATCCCGGGGAACCAACCATCGAAGACGGCGTCCGCCGAAGCAACCATCTGACCGGCGGCCACCGTGCATGTGAAGTCGACCTCAGCCCCCAGCGGGCCGCTCAACAAATCGCCCATCACCCGCCGGATGCCGTCGAGACATTCTCGCTCCGAGGCGCGAGCCACCGAACCCATTCGGACCCCTTCGTCCAGTGCGGCCCGCACAACCCCCTGGGCATACTGGATCGCGATGAGATTGAGCAGGGCCGCGAGAAACAACATCGACAGGGCCACCACCACCATGAACTGGGCAGTGACGAACCCCCGCTCGCATCGAGTTGATCCCTTCGCGGCTCAGCCTCCACCCATGATCTGGCCGCGGATCCACTCCACGACCTCGACCCCGAGCGCCTCCAAGGCGGCCCAGATCACGACCAGGGCTGCTATCGCTAGGGCCGCGTTACCGAGAAGTTCGGCGGTCGACAGACCCCGCTCGTCGTCTCTGGCCCTTACCAACCAGGTGACGGCTTGCTCGAATAGCTTTTTCATCTGACTCCTTTCCCGCTTTGTCCTGTACGACTCATTGCCAGCTGAAGATGATCCGGGGCAATGGGGCCCCGACGAAGAGCAGCATCACCGGTGCGAGGATTCCGATGATCGGAACGAGCATGGCGGCGCGCCGTCGAGTCGCCGCACGCCGCATCGCTTCTCGCCGGGACTCCCGCACATCCTCGGAAAGCTCGAGAAGCGCACCGCCCAGATCTGCTCCTCGCTCCTCGGACGCACCAAGCAGCGCATAGGTCCGGGAACAGGCCGGCTCGGGTGTCGTGGCGGCGAGCCGTTGAAAGGCATCGCCCGCCCGCATTCCTGCTCGGTGCAGCCTGAGGACCTCCGCCAGTTCAGAGACAACCTCGCCTTGGCCTCGAGCCACTATCTGCTGAACGGCATGAACGACCCCACCACCGGCCCTGACCCGCATCGCCAGCAACTGATTCACCGTGTAAATCTCGATCCGCATCAGGTCTTGACGACCTCTAATGGCCCGATCGATGGCGCCCCTCTGCCGAGCAGCGCCGACGACGGCCGCCAGGAGACAGAGGATCAGGGAGCGCGACGAGGGGAGTTCGAGCGCAATGGCAAGAGCGACGGTGCCGGCAACGTAAGCGACACCGATCTCCAACTGCTTGATCCTGAAGGCTTCGACTGCCTGGTGCCCATCGACACCCGGATAAAGCCCTGCCTGCCGCAAGCGAAGGCCTGTGCTTGCGCCTCCGTCCCGATCGACCAACTGGCTGATGCGTCTCGCCAAAGGAGCCAGAGCGAACCGAACCAGCAGTTTGAGAGCGGAACCGACCGGCACCTGCGGATAGATCGCTGAGCCGGCGATTCGGTTGGCACCGTAAGGCCGCACCCGACCAGCCAGTCGGCGGCGAGGTGGCGCCACCCATCGGATGGCGAGGACTGCTGCCACCGCCGACATTGCGGCTGCGACAAATGCTCCAGGCTCGGTCACGGTGACGGCCTCCCGAAGACGCGCGGTTCGTCGGGCTCGCTCCCGAGTTTGGATGCGATCCACATGCCGAGAAGGCTCGCCGACCCGCCCACCGCGACGACCAATAGCCCTGATGGCGATGCATAGAAATCCCTGAATGGTCCCGGGCGGGTCGTTATGAAGGCGAGCACTACCCACGGAATCACGAACACCACCCGGGCATTGATCTTCTGCTCGAGAGCCAGGGTCGCTATCTCCTCACCGGCCCATAGGTCCTTGGTCGTTGCATCCGTCAAATCTCGAAGAATCGAAAGGACGATCAGGCCTCCCCGCTCGTGGGCCACGATCATCACTTCGATGATCCGGTCCGAGGTGGGATGAGCCAGTTCACCCTTGATCGCTTCGAGGGCAGGAACAACTCCGACAGCCCTCGATAAGCTCGGGAAGCGAGCGAAGGCTTGGCGAAGGGGCGCCGGACCGGTGAGCGAGAGCTGTTCCAGAGAACGGGCAAGTGACATGCCCGATGAAATCGACGCAACAATATCCCGAAGGCCGTCAGGCCAGGCGGCCTGTAGCTCGAGCATTCGCTGGGCGCGCCGTCTCATCACCCACACCCTTGGAAGAAACAGCGCAATGACCGCCGCCGGCAATGCGACGACAAGGAGCCCCGAGAAGATCCACACGATCAGGAACGCGATCACCCCGACGATGCCAACCGCCAGCCAGAACGGCACCAGGCCTACCCCAACCCCCGCCTGAACCAACCACTCACCTCGCGGCGGGCGGACCGGACGAAGTCTGGGAGGCGGGGGCCATGCCCCCACGAGCCTTCCAACCACCAAGCCCGCTGTAACCGCGGCAAGACCGGAGGCAATCAACCTCACAGGACGTTGACCCTTCCCTCCAGGACATCTCCCAGCCTCGTCCCCGTGGGCAACACCCGCTCAATCCGGTCGACGGTGCCATCCGGAGGGAAGGCACCGGTCCACTCCAGCGCCCCACCGAGCCGGGCGCGGGCGAAGATCGGCTGGGTTGAGAAATCGTCATGAAGGGCAGGGACCAGAGCCAGCACCTCCATGACCTGGCGTCTGACCGGGCCGTCTATGGCACCGGTGGCGTCACGATCGAGATGGACTACGAAATCAAGGCTCGAAGCGAACACTCGTCGCACCACCGGTTCAGCGACGTTTTCGCCAGCCATCATTGCGGCGTTGACAAGCGCGTTCAGAGCGTCACGAGCAGAGTTGGCGTGGATCGTGCAGCCGAAACCACATCCTGCGTTCACTGCTCTTGTGAGTTCGAAGGCCTCGGACCCTCTTACTTCCCCAACGATGATCCGATCCGGCCTCATGGCCA
>CAZPIZ010000205.1:0-2559 GCA_964586615.1 uncultured Acidimicrobiaceae bacterium
GGCTCGATCATGATGCACTCGCCGGGGCACTCCTCGGCAGATTCGAGCGCATCCTCGATCAAATGATCGGGTATCCGGGCAAGCCCGCGGGCACCTTCAGGGCCATGTCCGGGGCCGTCCTTGCCGTCGTAGAGGATCGTTTCGCCGAAATGCTTCGCCTCTTCCTTGACGACCCAGAGGCCGTCGCCCCGTTCGGTGAAGACGTCAGGCGTGATCTCCTCACAGATGCCATCGCCCGTACACAGATCCTGATCGATCCAAACCCGTAGCTTTGTGGCTGTAGCCATGGTGTAGGTATACCTGACAACGCCTCCGGGTCAAACTCCTGGGAGCGAAATCGGCTCGACCTGTCGGGGAAACCGGCCGTTCATCAACAGGAAACTGACGGTTGGTACGTTGGGCTTCCGGGTACCTCATCATCTCGTAGTCGAAGGAGGCTTCTTGTGCGGGGACACTCGTCCGTGTCGTTTGTCAGTACATATCCACCCACCCGGTGCGGGCTCGCAACGTTCAATAGGTCGTTGGTCGAGGCTCTGGCTCGTAACCGCGGCACCGCCAGCGGCCTGTCGGTTGTGGCGGTCTCGCCTGAGCCAGGAGCGAAACTCCCGCCGGAGGTGGTAGCGCGCATCGAACCCGGCCAGAGACCAGTTCCATCGTCCTCCTCGGACTTCGTCATCCTCCAGCACGAGTTCGGCATCTATGGCCCCGACGATGGGATCGCCGTGCTCGACATCCTCGATCAGCTTGCGGCGCCAGCGCTGGTGGTCTTGCACACAGTTCTCTCGGATCCATCTCCCCGTCAAAGTGAGATCATCGAAACGATGGCACGTCGGGCGCACAGCCTGGTGGTCATGAGTGAGGCCGCTCGGAGCCGCCTCGAGGCCAACTACGAGCTCCATCGCTGCCCGGTGGCCACCATTCCCCATGGGTCGTGGTTGACCGAGCCGCGGCGTTCGCGGAATCGGAGCCGCTCGATCATTCTGACCTGGGGACTGTTGGGACCCGGCAAAGGTCTCGAGCAGGGTATCCGCGCCCTGACCAGGCTGCGCCACCTCACTCCAAAGCCTCTCTATGTGATTGCCGGTCAGACCCACCCCAATGTCCTCCGGGGACAGGGCGAACGCTATCGCCGTCATCTCACCGATCTGGCCTTTGACCTCGGCGTCGACGATATGGTCCGATTCATCAACCGCTACTTGACCGCTGGCGATCTGGTCTCTCTGCGAGGGAGGGCCGATGTCTGCCTGTTGCCGTACGAGAGCCGCCAGCAGGTCACCTCAGGGGCTCTGGTAGAGGCTCTTGGAGCCGGAGTGCCGGTGGTCGCCACCAAGTTCCCACATGCCGTCGAGCTGTTGGGTACCGGGGCCGGCCAGCTTGTCGGTTATGACGACTCCGCCGGTATCGCTGCCGCCATCGAGCGGCTCCTGACCGATCCGCGAGCGATGGCAGGCGCCAAGTCAGCCATTGAGCAGTTGCGCCCCTCCCTGTCCTGGTTGGCCGTTGCTCGTCGATACGAGTCACTGATGGTGGGAGTGGGGGCCGTGGCCGGAGCAGCATGATCGCGCCGTTCATCCGACTCGATCACCTGGAGACCCTGTGCGACGACGCGGGTTTGATGGAGCATGCTCTTCTGGCGACGCCGAGGCGTGAGTGCGGCTACACCACCGACGACAACGGGAGGATGCTGGCAGTACTGGCCCGAACCGATCTCAAAGGACTGGGTGGGGAGGATGTTGAAGCAACCGGGCTTCGCCTTTGCCGGGTAGGTCTGGCTTATCTCCAACAGGCTTCTCTGCCCAGAGAACACGGATTCCGAAACCGCCTTTCCTATGACCGCCGCTGGCTCGACAACCGGGGTTCAGACGACAGCTACGGGAGGGCGCTTTGGGGATTGGGCACTCTGGCTGCACGGTCAGCAGATGCTGACCTCAGAGAGTCGGCGTACCGGCTCTTCTGGTCGAACTACAGATTGGACAGTCCGCATTCCCGTTCGGTTATCTATGCCCTTCTCGGAGCCGTTGAGATGGCTGATCTCGATGGGTCAGCAGAACTTCGTAGGCAGATTCGAAGCTGGACCGATCAACTCCAAGGCCCTTCCAAAGGGCGATGGGTGTGGCCGGAGCCGAAACTTACCTACGACAATGCCCGCTACCCCGAAGCTTTGATGGCAGCCGGGATAGTGCTCTCAGAAGAACGCCTCATCAAGGACGGGCTCGAATTGTTGAGATGGCTGGTTGAAACCGAAACCGCCCCCCGGGGCGGGCACTTCAGCTGGACTCCAGTTGGAGGACGGACCAGTGCTGACCCGAATCCAGGATTTGATCAGCAGCCCCTGGAAGCCTGGGCGATGATCGACGCCGCATCGGTGGCGGCCGGGCTCGACGGTTCCCACTGGCTGGACGTGGTCAAAAGGGCCCGATCGTGGTTCCTGGGAATGAACGATGTCGGCGAACAGATGGTGGATACCGCCACCGGCGCAGGTTTCGACGGCCTCACGAGGAGCGGTTCCAACCGAAACCGGGGAGCCGAATCGACCCTGGCGGCTGTGGCCGCCATGGC
>CAZPIZ010000205.1:2659-3786 GCA_964586615.1 uncultured Acidimicrobiaceae bacterium
TTGTGCAATCCATCCCTTGTGCCGGACCCTGCCTGGTCTGGCGAGGGGCCGATGCGCTTCATCATGAGTGCCCGAGCAATCGGCGAGGGTCACATCTCATCGATTGAGTTCAGGACGGGCACCGTCACAGAGGCTGGTGAGGTCACTCTCGAAGAGGTGGGACCTCTGGTCGGAACAGGCCGTCGAACCTCGGTTGTCTATCAAAAGCCTTCGTTCCTGGCCAGGCTTGAGGAATTGGGGGCCGATCCAGATGTGGCGGACGAGATCTGCGGAAGTCTTCCAGAGAAGTTCATTTTCGACGACCTGGCCGTGGTCTTGCCACCCAACCTCGATATGCACGCGACCTATCCGGCCTCGGCCTTCGAAACGCTACGGCTGATCCATTGGCTGGCCTCATCCAACTATCGGCTTGAGTTCGATAATGGGCCCTTGTCAGAGCGACTGATATTCCCTGCCGGTCCGGCCGACAGCCACGGCATGGAAGACGCTCGCTTCGTGAAATTCGTCGACGACGACGGTTCAAGCACGTATTACGCCACCTATACGGCTTACGACGGGTTCCAGATCCTGCCTCAGCTCATCGAAACCACCGATTTCCTGGCTTTCGACGTAACGACCATGGCCGGAGAGAGTGCTCGTAACAAGGGGCTCGCGCTCTTTCCTGAGAAGATTGCCGGGAACTACGCGGCATTGTCCCGCCACGATCGGGAACGGTTGTATCTGTCTTACACGGATGACATCAGGAGTTGGGAGTCGTCCGAGCTGATCTATGAGCCGCAAGCTGGATGGGAAGCCGTGCAGGTAGGCAATTGTGGCAGCCCGATCGAGACCGATGAGGGTTGGCTGATCATCACCCACGGCGTCGGGCCCATGCGTCGCTATTGCCTGGGCGCTTTGCTACTCGATCGGAAGGACCCGAGCCAGGTACTGGGTCGTTTGCCCAGACCGTTTCTTGAGCCGGGGGAGGACGAGAGGGACGGGTATGTCCCCAACGTCGTCTACTCGTGCGGGGGGTTGATGCACGGAGACAATCTGGTACTGCCGTTTGGCGTGGCCGACCACAGCATCGGCATTGCCATCGTCCCCGTGGCCGATTTGGTGGGAGCGATGGTCTAGGTTCTGACTAC
>CAZPIZ010000206.1:0-3768 GCA_964586615.1 uncultured Acidimicrobiaceae bacterium
CCGTGCCAGGGCCCCATATCGCCGCGCCAAAACGGGTCATTGGGTTCCCGACGAGCCGCGGTCGGACAGGGTGCGGTCCCTGGCGAACCGGTCGAGGGAAAATGGGGCGATCAATTCCGGGACCGCCCCGGTGGCGATCAGTTCGGCCATGGCCTCGCCCCCGGCGGGAATCGCCTTGAACCCCCACGTGCCCCAGCCGGTGGTGACCAACAACCCCGGGACCCCGGTCTCGCCCATAACCGGCGAGTAATCCGGTGTCATGTCGCACACCCCGGCCCATTGCCGCAGGACTCGCAGGTCGGCCATGAACGGCAACAGCGCCAGCGCCCGGCCGGCGCACGAGGACAGGAAGCCGTAGCTCGACCGATAAGAATACGAGGGTTGTCTATCGACCTCGGCCCCGATCAGCATCTCTCCCCGGGCGGTCTGGCTGGCATAGAACAACAACTCGGTGGAGGCGACGATCGTGTCGAAGCTCCCCTGGTAGTGGTTGGTGACGAAGGCCTGGAGGGGATGGGTTCGGATCGGCAACCGCACACCTGCCATCCGGGCGATGGTCGTGACGTGTCCACCGAGCGCCATCAGCACGGTTCCGGCCGCGACCGATCCGCGGTCGGTGTCGACCCCAACCACCCGATCGCCGTCGAGGCGGAGCCCGGTCACGGCGGTCCGTTGATGGATCTCGACTCCTCGATTCATCGCCCCTTCTGCCAATGACCAGACCACCCGATCGTGACGGGCGGTGGCCCCCCGCGGGTGATATGTGGCACCCATCACCGGATAGCGGCCGCCGCCGCTCAGATCGACCTGCGGGCAGATCTTTTTGATCTCCTCGGGTCCGACAAATACCGTCTCGGACCCGTACGCCTGGTTGAGGGCAGCCCGGGCCCGTTCCGCCCGCAACCCCATCTCGGTATGCGCGATCCAGAGCAGGCCCTTTTCCTTGTGCATGATCCAGCGCCCGGTTTCCTCCTCAAGTCCCTGGAAGAGATCGAGTGAGTGCTGATAGAAACGAACCGCCTCCGGCACCCCGTAGTTTGCCCTGATGATGGTGGTGTTGCGGCCGGAGTTTCCTGAGCCGATGTAGCTCCGTTCCAGGACCGCCACGTTGGTGAGGCCGTGGCGGGTGGCCAGGTAGTAGGCAGTGGCGAGCCCGTGGCCGCCTCCCCCGATGATGACCACGTCGTACGACGGCCGTAACCGATCGGGCCACGTGAGCTTGACCTTGGCTTCGATGAACTCGTTCACGAGAGCCGCTCCTCGAGTTCGTTGGCGAAGGGGGTGGCGACGATGACCAGCGACCGGTCACCGTCGAGGAAGACCTTTGCCGCCAGACCGGCCACCATCCCCTGCACCAGAGCCGGCCGTTCGATCGGCGGATCCCAGGCGGCATGACGGGCCAGGATCGCCAGCACACGCTCCTCGCCGATCCGGAGGGCGCACCAGCCGGTATCGGGTTCGATGATGGCGTGCTGGTCGGACAGGTCGATAGCGCCGTCGCCGATCACAAGAGCGTCGTCGGGGGCGATGCGAAAAACCAAAGAGTCCGGAGGAAACCCTGCGGAGTCGATCGCACCAGGAGTGGCCACGACCCGTCGCCCTGTGAGGATCTCAACCACGGGCACGAGCACCCTCGGGGTCATAGAACGGGTGGGAGACATGACGGGCGGAACGACCTTCGCACAGGGCCTCCCCCGGCGCCTTACCGTCGACCAGCTTGGCCCAACCCAGCATCACCGTTTTTTCCAGCACCCGGCTGTAACGGGATGAGGTCACCTGCCCGATCGGTTCATCACCTCGAAAGAGGATCGCGCCCTCGTCAGGAGCCGGGCCCTCCATTTCCCAACCCACCAACCGCTTGTTCAACGGAATCCGGTTGGTGCGGAGGATCGCTTGTTTGCCGACAAAGTCGGGCTTGTCGAGCTTGACCGCCCAATCCAGATCGAGGCGGCGAGGAGTGGAGTCGTACTCGGAATCCATCCCGACGATGAAGTGACCCTTCTCCAACCGCAGGTTGAAAAGGACGTCGAGACCGTGCGGGTATATCCCAAGATCGCTACCCATACCCATCAGCACTTGCCACAGTTCGGCCGAGAGGTCGGTTGGATGGTGCAGTTCGAATGAAACCTCGCCGGTGAAGCTGAGTCGAACGATCCGGCACGGCACACCAGCCACGTCAACCAGGCGGTGGGTCATGTAGGCGGGCGGGCTTTCGACTCCGGCCCTGGTCAACAGTTCCTTGGCGAGGGGACCGGTGACGTTGATAGCGCCCAACGCCACGGTGCGATCGAGGATGCGGACATCGAGCCCCCAGCTCTCGGCCCAGTCCCGCACCCACATCTCTGCAAAGGACGCCCCTCCCGACGTAAACGTGAGGAAGAAACGGGTCTCGGAGTCGCGACAGATCAGACCGTCATCGATCACATAGCCCCGCTCGTCGAGGAGCAGGGCATATCTGGTGCGTCCCGGTTTGAGATCGGACACCCGGCACGGATACAGGCGTTCCAACAGCTCCACCGCATCGGGACCCGAGACGACCATCTTCCCGAGGGTGCCGACGTCACCGAGCGAAACTGCCAGGCGAACGGCCCAATACTCGGCATCGACGTCGGGATACCGCCAGGGGCGCCACCATCCGCCAAACCGGTCCATGATCGCTCCGAGCCGAAGATGCTCTTGGTGGAGTCCGGTGCGACGAAAGGGGGGAAGATCGAAGCCAGCCGCCGTTTCGGACATCGTGAGCTGGCGGGTCAAGGGACGGGCAGTGAATGGGGCCGGAACCTCACCCCCATGGTCGGCGATGAAGGATCGGAGATAGGGAAGACAGACGGCTCCCTGGCAGGTGCCGGTTCCGGCCAGCGTGGCCCGCTTCAACAGTTCCATCTCCTGGAACCCGCGCTCCCACACCGAATCCAGATCTTCGACGCTCACTCCGGCACAGGGGCAGACAACTCCTCGGGTAGGAGGCGGAGGAAGCGTTGACGTGGCGCCAGCGTCACCCACCACCACGACGTTGAGGCCATGCCCGATCCGGGCGAGGGCATTGCGAGGATGGAGGCCGAGGTCGACCACCACCGTGTCGCACTCTTCTCTTGTCCCTCCCTCGAACACCACTGACTCCACCCGGTCGCTGCCTTCGAAGCTGAGAGGTCGCCGGCTGGGTGTAAGGGTGACGACGCGGCCAAGGTCGATGCCGGCTTCCCGCAGCCATCCGGCGGCGCGAGAGGTGACGATCCCGGCCAGATCGCTGCCGGGGCCGACCGGTTGTTCCTCGGCAGCGCCGGTGGCTACAACCACTTCCTGGCAATGGATGTGAAGCATTCCCGAGCCCGTGCGGGCAATCACGGTCGGGCCGGCGTAGATCCCTACCGCCTCCTCCCCCCTCCGGGCCTCGAGGGTCACCACCTGACGTCCTGCCGCCGTTGCGGCTTCGGCGGCTGCGACCCCGGACTCGCCCTGGCCGACTATCACCACATCGCAAAACACCGATTCCACCGGGACCTCCCCCGAAGTCGCTTCCAGGGGGAGAGGCGGTTCTCCGTCCCGCGGGTGATGGGCAACCACCATTCCGGTCCCGGCCGGAGTCTGACAGGTGCGCACATAGGAGACGCCGTCGACCGTGGCTAGGCAATGGGGACAGTCACCGGCCAGACACAGACAACCCCCACGGGTCGGATGGAGCCCGGCCCTGAGCAATGCGATCAGAACCGATTCGCCCTCCCGGTACGGAACCTGGCGACCGTCGTAAGCAAAGGTCACGTCACCCCA
>CAZPIZ010000207.1:0-3749 GCA_964586615.1 uncultured Acidimicrobiaceae bacterium
TTGATCTCGGCGGCGAAGGCATCCGGGTCTGAGATCGCCTGCGTTTCCTTTTCGTCAAAGAAGGCAACATGGGAGACGGTGTCGCGGATCGTCCATGGTTCCGACGGGGTGACGGTGTCCCAGGTGGCGTCATCGAGTCCCGTCAGCACCCCGTCGAGGTCCTTTTGCTCGGCGCCGAGGTCGTTGATCAGATCCCGCACCCTCAGCCACCATCCATTCCGGTCAGTTGCTCAAGAGCCTTGATGAGGGCATGGTTGCCTTCCTGACCATGACCACTGGCCTGAAGGGCCCGGTAAAGCTGGAAAATGAGGCTGGTCCCGGGCAGGGGAGTGGCGTGCTCGTCGGCGGCATCGAGGACCAGGCGGAGATCCTTCTGCTGGAGATCGATGGTGAAGCCCGGACGCCAATCATCGGCGATCATCTGCGGACCTCGATTGGCCAGCATCCAGGACCCGGCCGCACCACCCTTCACTGCATTGAGGGTTGCCTCCAGGTCGAGGCCCGCTCGCCTGGCGAACAGCAGCGCCTCCGATACCGCCATCTGGTTTCCGACGACGAGGATCTGATTCACCAGCTTGACAAGCTGACCCGAACCGATGGGCCCGACGTGGGTGATGGTCGTGGAGTAGCTCTCGAGGTATCGACGTACCCGCTCGAGATCCTCGGTCGATCCGCCAACCATGGTGGAAAGGGTTCCCTTGGCCGCCCCTTCCGAGCCACCGCTCACCGGGGCGTCGACCCAGCCCACACCGCTGGCGGCCACCTTTTCGGCCAGGGTTCTGGTGACGGCCGGGCTGATGGTGGAGTGGTCGACGATGAGCTGACCATTCCGAAGCCGTGACATCAGGCCTCTCTCGACCACGTCGACGACATCGGGGCTGTCGGAGACACAGATCATGATGATGTCGGCGGCCGCGGCCAGGTCTTCGAGGGAATCGGCCACCGCTGCGCCTTTGATCGCTTCTGCCCTGGCCCGGGTGCGATTCCAGACGGTGAGGGGGTGACCCTTGGCGACCAGGTTGGAGGCCATGCCCGAACCCATGATTCCGATTCCGGCAAAACCCAGGCGCTCGGTCATTGCGATCCCTTGGTGATTGGGCCCTTGGTGATTGGGCCTGTGGTGGTTGGGCCTGTGGTGGTTGGGTCTTTGGTCATCGGTACTGCACGATATCGGTTAGCTTGAACGGTCGTGAGCGAACCCGATTCTCGTCCACGAGGCTCCAATCTGAGCTGGGCGATCATCATCCTGTGGGTGCTGATGATCGTGACCGTATTGGGCGTGATCTTCGCGATTCGGGCGGTGGTCAACCGCATTCCCACCATCGACGACGTCACCGAGGCGCTGGCGCCGGAGCCCTTTGAAAACATCGGTCCCACCGTCGTCCGGAGCATCCGCAGCCTCGCCAATCTCACGACGGTCGAGTACGTGGAGTACACGATTGTCGAGAAGGGAACCCAGTCCGGCATCCTCAACTGGGCCACCGGTGATTCCCTGACCCTTTTGGCGGTAGCCCGAATCGGTGCCGGTGTCGATCTGTCCGCTCTCGACTCGGATTCCTTCGGTGTCAATCAAGACACGGGGGTCGTGACCATCCGTCTCCCGGCGGCGGAGATCCAATACATCGCGGTCGACAACGAAGCCACCCAGGTGCTCGACCGCTCCACCGGTGTCTTCACCAAGGGTGACCCGCGTCTCGAGACCGACGCCCGCCTGGTGGCCGAAGAGGTTCTCGTGAACCAGGCGCTGGAGACGGGCATCATCGACGACGCCCAAGAAAACGCCATCGAAGTCCTCACCAACTTCCTGCTCGGTCTCGGCTACACCGACGTCCGGATCCAACCCGAAACCTAAGGTTATAGGCCGCGCTTTCCGCGGCTTTCTGCCTTCAGATTGGATCGACAGGTTCGGCGTCTACGACGGCTAGGACCTGCCCGGCCTCCACCTGATCGCCGGCGGCCACCATCACCCATCGCACCACGCCATCGTATGGGGCTCGCAAGCTGTGCTCCATCTTCATCGCTTCCATGACGATCAGCACCTGGCCGTCGCTGACGCTGTCGCCGTCAACGACCGTGACCTTGACGATCCTCCCCGGCATGGGAGCGTGCAGCGACCCGGGGTCTTCCTCACGGGCAGCCTCCGGGAATCGGGGGCGTTCGACCAGCCGCACATAGCCACCGGGTCCGTCGACGTGGTGTACCCCGCCTACGCGGGAGATTGCGAACCAGGAAAGAAGCCGACCGACTCGAAGGCCGATCCGATCAGCGTCCATACCGACTAATTCCATCTCCGCCAGCGGTTCGCCATCGATAGCAACGACGAGGCCGCCCCGGGGTTCGAATCGATAGCCAATTCGTATCGCCGATTGATCGGAGTCGAAAATCGTCTCTTGGAGCTGAGATGGGCTGTTCCTCCATCCCGACGGAACAGACCCGACCAGGGTCGACCCGGCTCTTCTTTCCGCTTGTGCTGAAAGGGCCGCGGCCACCGCTGCGAGGCGAACCTCGGTCTGATCGGGGAGGGGACCTCCAAGCTCAACGGGTGAGTGTCTTTCGAGGAAGGCGGTGTCGGTGTCGCCGGACAGGAACTCTGGATGCCCCAGAATCCGGACCAACAGCTCGCGGTTGGTGACCAGGCCATGAAGCCGGGCCCGCTGGAGAGCCAACGCCAGTAGGGAGGCAGCCTCTTCCCGGGTCTCGGCCCAAGCCACGACCTTGGCGATCATCGGGTCGTAGAAGGGTGAGACCTCGCTCCCGCTCTCCACTCCGGAATCGATACGGAGCCCGGGAAGGCTCGGAAACTCGAACCGATCCAGACGTCCGCTGACCGGCAGGAAGTCATGGAGCGGATCCTCGGCATAGAGCCTGGCCTCGATCGCATGGCCAACCATCGCCGGATCCAAGGCATCCTCGGGCAATGCCTCCCCCTGAGCAACAAGTAGCTGCAAGCGAACGAGGTCGAGCCCGGTTATCTCCTCCGTAACCGGATGTTCCACCTGGAGCCGTGTGTTCATCTCGAGGAAAAAGAACTGGCCACCGTCGTACAGGAACTCGACCGTGCCTGCCCCCACATAACCCACCGCGCGGGCCGCGGCGATGGCGGCTTCCCCCATTTGATCCCGCGTCACGACGTCGATCACTGGAGAAGGCGCCTCCTCGACGATTTTCTGGTGTCTTCGTTGGATCGAGCACTCGCGCTCGAACATCGACACAAAGTTGCCGTGCTTGTCGCCGAATATCTGGATCTCGATGTGCCTCGCGGCTACCAGGTGGCGTTCGAGAAAGACGGTGTCGTCACCGAAGGCGGATTCGGCTTCACGACGGGCGCCTGCGACCGCGTCGTGGAGATCGTCCGGACCAGCCACGATCCGCATGCCCTTGCCCCCACCGCCGGCCGATGCCTTGACCAGGACCGGATAACCGATCTCGTTGGCAGCGCCCAGGATCTGATCGTCATTCATGCTGGTCAGGTCGATCGATGGCAGGGTGGGGACCCCTACCTCGGTGACGAGCCGTTTCGACTCGAGCTTGGACCCCATGACGGCCATTGACTCAGGGGAGGGGCCGATCCAGATGAGCCCGGCCTCGATCACGGCCCGGGCGAAATCGGGGTTTTCCGCCAAAAAGCCGTAACCAGGGTGGATGGCATCGGCTCCCGTTTGCCGGGCGGCGTCGACCACCAGGTCGATGCGAAGATAGGAATCCGACGGTGCCCTTCCGCCCAGGGCGAACGCCTGGTCGGCCTCGGC
>CAZPIZ010000208.1:0-3738 GCA_964586615.1 uncultured Acidimicrobiaceae bacterium
GTCGCGAAACGGTGATGCGAAAAGGTGACAATCAATGCGAACGGCTGACTATCGAAATCCCCATTACAACTGGATCTTTGAGGCAATGGCCAGAGGTACGAATCGTTCTGTAACGGTCTGAAAAACCGTAGGTCGGCAGTTCGATTCTGCCCCTGGCCACCAAACCCATCCCAACCTCTTTTGGCGCAGGCAATCGACACCAGGGGAGCAGAACGCCGCGCCAGGATCGGTTGTCGGGTGGGCTGATCCGACCCCCGGCGATCAGTGACCGGCTAGGGGCGCCGGGTGGTGAGCCAGCGGAGACCCTGACGAAGCGACTCGCCTTCGGCCTTGGCGGCTCGGCCCGGGAAAAGGGCATCCAATAGGGCGTTGATGAAGTCCATGACTATCTATCGGTCATCGACCCGATTGGTGCCGGATGGAAATCAGTACGCACGCCAGGTGTAGTCACCCTGGGATTGGAGCCGACCAAGGCTCAGGAGGCAATCGCCTCAGAATCCGAGACCCGAACCTTCTGGGCGTCAAGAGAGAAGCCGGCCGGCGTGTCGACAGAGGCGGCCGTGGCTCGGTTTACGGGTCCTTTAGGAGGCGCATCTACCATGACGCGGTTGGGGGGCCTCGATGGAGGCCCCGCCATTAAGACCCCAGGAGGATTGAATTCATGCGCAAGGTGACTGTGACCGCCGCGCTCTTAATTGCCGTCTTGTCCAGCCTCGCCACCCCGCTGGCTGCCCAGACCGTGTCCGGCTTGACACTCACGACGCCCTACCCGGGCCTGACCGTCGAGCCCGGCGACACCGCGTCATTCGACCTGCTGCTCTCTGCTGCCAGCACGACCACGGTCGATCTGTCGGTGGATGGGGTGCCGGAGGGATGGACCGCCAGTTTCCGGGGTGGGGGGTTCGTGGTGAACCAGGTTACGGCCGGGACCGACGAGGCCCCCGATCTCAGCCTCAACGTGATCATCCCGACTGGCACCACCGATGGCAGCTTCCCATTGACGATCGACGCAGGCAGCTCGGGAGGATCGGCTTCGCTTTCGATCGAGGTAGTGGTGCAGGGTGGGGCCGGTGGGACCGTGACCCTGACCCCCGACTATTCGGGTGTGCGGGGTCCTTCGAGCGACACCTTCACCTTCCCGGTCGACGTGAGGAACGACACCCCGGCCGAAGTTCAGCTGGAACTCTCCGCGGAGGGACCGATCGGATGGATCGTCGAGGCGAGGCCGCAGAGCCAATCGCAGGCCTCGGCCCTCACGGTTGACCCCGGCGCCACCAGCAAGATCACCGTGACAGCCAATCCATCGGCCACCGCCGTGGCCGGCGTCTACGACCTCCGGGTGGTCGCCCGGGGCGGTGGTGTCGACGCCGAGGTTCCTCTCCAGGTCCAGATCACCGGAAGTTTCAGCATGACTCTGACCACCCCCGACCAGCGGCTCAATGTCGATGTCACGGCTGGCCAGCCGACCCAATTCCAGGTGGCGGTATTCAACACCGGTAGCGCCGACCTGGTCGAAGTCTCTCTCGACGCCATTCCGCCCTCGGGCTGGGAAGTGACCTGGGACACGGAAACCATCGCCACCGTCGCGGCGGGAGACCTCGCAACCGTCAACGCCACCATCACCCCGTCAGGGGAGGCGATCGCCGGCGACTACCAGATCACATTCAGGGCCAGTTCGGACGATGCCAACGCCTCGATGGAAGTCAGGAGCACCGTGAGCCCTTCGGCGTTCGGTGGCATGGTCGGAATCGGCCTGATTCTCCTGACTCTGGCTGCGCTGGCATGGGTCTTCCGCCGCTTCGGCCGGAGATAGGAATGACGACGCCAACCATCCTGACCCGCCGGCTGACCAAACAGTACGGCGAGACGAAGGTGGTCAACGCGCTCGATCTCCGGGTGTCCGCCGGCGAAGTGTTCGGGCTCCTGGGACCGAACGGCGCCGGCAAGACCACGACCATCCTGATGCTGTTGGGGCTGGTCGAACCCACCTCGGGTGAGGTCGAAGTTCTCGGCCTCGACCCTGCTCGCAAACCCCTCGAAGTCAAGAGCCATGTCGGCTATCTGCCGGATGCCGTCGGCTTCTATGACGGTTTGACCGGGCGTGAGAATCTCAGGTTTACCGCCCAACTCAACCGGATCGAACGCAACGCGGCCGAGCGCCGCATAACGGCGCTCTTGGCCGATGTTGGCCTGACCGACGCCGCCGATCGTCCCGCCGGGACCTATTCCCGCGGCATGAAGCAGCGTCTCGGAATCGCCGATGCCCTGGTCAAGCAACCGAGCATCCTCATCCTCGACGAACCAACCACCGCCATCGACCCCGAAGGGGTCGCCGAGATGCTCGGATTGATAAGAAGTTTGGCCGACGATCACGGTGTCACGATCCTGCTTTCGAGCCACCTGCTCCACCAGGTGCAGACGATCTGTGACAGGGTGGCGATCTTCGTAGAGGGAAAGGTTGTGGCTCAGGGGGCCCCGCACCAACTTGCAACCGAAAGTAAGGGGCCCGAAGAGGTAGAGGTCCATGTCGGTGCCGATGAAGGAGCGCTTCGGGCGGCCCTGGCGGATCAGGAGTTCCTCCGAAGCCTCCGGCCCGGACGGATACCGCGCAGCTATCACATCGAGATCGAACGCGGTAACACCAACAAACTCGTATCGAAGATCGTGGAGGCGGGGCTCCCCCTCACCAGCGTCCGCCGGGTCTCCGAGGATCTCGACGAGGTGTACCGGCGTTACTTCCACGCCGAGGAGGTCAAGACACGTGACTGAGGCAACAACCGTGCCCGAGCGCCAAGCGCCGACCCAATCCGGGTTCGGTACCGGGTGGCGGGTCGTCGCCCGCAAGGAGCTCGCCGATCATCTGTTGTCGGCACGGTTCCTGGTACTGATCGGGATCCTGGGCGTGGCCGCCGCCGCCGCCGTGTTCGCGTCATCGGGGGGTATCCGTGCCGTCGCCTCCGACACCGAAGGCATCCCCGCCTTGTTCCTGAAGCTCTTCACGGTGACGAGCGACCCGGTGCCGTTCCCGTTGGTTGTGTTTATCGGCTTTCTGGCCCCGTTGCTCGGGATCATGTTTGGCTTCGACGCCATAAGTGGCGAGCGCTCGCAGGGAACTCTCCCCAGGCTCCTGGCTCAACCAATTCATCGCGACGAAGTCGTGCTGGGCAAGTTTGTCGGCGGCCTGGCTGTGATCGCCCTCATGCTGACGGCATTGATCCTGTTCGTGGCCGGTATCGGCATCTTCCGCCTTGGCCTGGTTCCGACTCCGACCGAAGTAGGTCGTCTATTTGTCTGGCTGATCGTCTCGATTATCTATGTGGGCTTCTGGCTGGCGCTTGCCACGCTGACGTCGGTGACCGTTCGCCGAGCCGCCAGCTCGGCATTGATTGCGGTCGGGATCTGGCTGGTGCTGGCACTGTTCGGGGCATTCATCTTCCAGGCAGCCGCCAATCTTCTGGCTCCCGGAGATGACGAGTTCGCCGCCACTCGAGTCGAGATGCTCATCTCGCGGTTGTCACCGGCGACTCTCTTCTCAGAGAGTTCGACGGTGCTGCTGGACCCGACCCAGCGCACGGTCGACCTCGTCACCGTCGAGCAGGCGGATCGTGCGATTCTGTCCAATCTGAGCCTGACCCAGTCCCTCTCGGTGGTTTGGCCGCAGATTGTCGGGTTGGTCGCCCTAACCGCAGCGCTTTTTGCGATCGCCTACGTCTCGTTCATGCGGCAGGAAGTTCGGGC
>CAZPIZ010000209.1:0-3730 GCA_964586615.1 uncultured Acidimicrobiaceae bacterium
CCTCCGACCATGATGGCCTCGGGTTCGGGCGGCTGATGGTCGGGACCGGCGAACTGCGAGTTGTACAGGGCTGCGTAGGCGCCACCGCCGACCACCAAATCCGAGTGGGTGCCCTGCTCGACGATCCGACCGTCCTCCATCACCAGGATCAGGTCGGCGTCACGGATGGTGGACAGCCGGTGGGCGATCACGAAGCTGGTCCGGTCGGTCCGCAAGGCTGCCATGGCGTGTTGGAGTAACAACTCGGTGCGGGTGTCGACAGAGCTTGTGGCCTCGTCCAGGATCAGCAGCGCCGGGTCGGCCAGGAAGGCCCGGGCGATCGTGATCAGCTGCTTCTCACCGGCGCTGACGTTGCTGCCCTCGTCATCGATCAGTGTGTCGTAGCCATCGGGCAGGCTGTGCACGAACCGGTCGACGAACGTGGCCCGGGCCGCCTCGAGAATCTCGGCCTCGCTCGCCTCGGGACGCCCGTAGGCGATGTTGTCGCGGATCGTCCCCCGGAAGAGCCAGGTGTCCTGGAGGACCATGCCGATCTCCGAGCGCAGGTCGGCCCGGCGCATACGGGCAATGTCGATCCCGTCCAGGGTGATCCGCCCGGCGTCGAGTTCGTAGAACCGCATGATCAGGTTGACTAGCGTCGTCTTGCCGGCGCCGGTCGGGCCGACGATGGCAACCGTCTGACCCGGTTGCACGGTCAACGAGAGATCCTCGATCAAGGGACGATCCTCGTCATACCTGAAAGAGACATTCTCGAACTCAACCCGTCCGTGTGGGTCCTCGGCCATCCTGGGATGGTCGTCGTCGGATGATTCTTCTTCAGCGTCGAGCAGTTCAAAGACCCGCTCGACCGAGGCTACCCCGGACTGAAGCAGGTTGATCATGGAGGCGACCTGGGTCACCGGTTGGGTGAACTGGCGGGAGTACTGGATGAAGGCCTGAACGTCGCCGAGGCTCAACGTGCCGCTTGCAACCCGGAGACCGCCCAGGACGGCGATGACGACGTAGTTCAGATTCCCGATGAACATCATGACCGGCATGATCAGCCCGGACAGGAACTGAGCTCCGAAACTGGCCTTGTACAGCTCCTCGTTCTCGACCTCGAAAGACTCCTGTACCTCGCGCTGGCGGCCGAACACCTTCACCAGAGAATGACCGGTGAACGTCTCCTCGATCTGAGCATTGAGGCTTCCGGTGCGACGCCACTGGCCGATGAACTGGTTCTGGGAACGTCGCATGACCAGACCGGCGATAAACATCGAGAGCGGGATCGTGACGAGCGCAACCAGTGCCAGCGTCGGCGAGATGTAGAACATCATCCCGATCACGAAGACGACTGTCAGCAGCGAGGTCAGGAGCTGGCTCATCGTCTGCTGAAGGCTCTGAGAGACGTTGTCGATGTCGTTGGTGACCCGGCTCAGCAGCTCCCCCCGCGGCTGGCGGTCGAAGTAACGCAGCGGCAGCCGGTTCAGCTTGTCCTCGACCTCGGAGCGCATCCGGAAGATGGTTCTCTGGACGGCGCCGTTGAGCAGATAGCCCTGGAAAAAGCCGAGAAGGGCCGAGCCGACATACAAGGCGAGCACGATCAGGAGTACACGTCCGACCGCCGTGAAGTCGACCCCCTGGCCGGGCACCACGTCCACACCCGTCAACAGGTCGGCGAACTGGCCTTGACCCTGGGCACGGGCCGCTGCAATGGCCTGCTCCTTGGTGATGCCGGCCGGCAGACGCCGCCCGAAGACGCCGGCGAAGATGAGATCGGTGGCCCGACCCAGAACCTTGGGACCGATTGCGGACAGAGCCACGCTGACGACGCCGAGCACGAACACGACGATGACCGCGACCCGCTCGGGCCGCAGGCGCCTGGCGAGGCGCCTGGCCGACGGTCCGAAGGTGAGCGACTTTTGGCCGACCATGCCGCCGCCGAACGGGCCGCCCCGGCCCGGTCCCCCCTGACCCTGAATCCGTTCGGTCGCCTTCATCGTTGGCGGCGTGCTCACGATGCCACTTCCACCCTTAGCTGCGACTCGACGATCTCTCGGTAGGTTGGACAGATCGACACCAGCTCGTCGTGGGTACCGAGGCCAACGATTGCCCCATCTTCCAGTACGACGATCTGGTCGGCGTCGGCGATGGTTGAGACCCGTTGCGCCACGATCACGACCGTGGCTTCTGTAGTGACCGGTTTCAACGCTCGTCGCAACCGGGCGTCGGTGGCCAGGTCAAGGGCAGAGAACGAGTCATCGAACAAGTAGAGGTCGGGGCGACGGATGAGGGCTCGGGCGATGGCGAGGCGCTGGCGCTGGCCGCCGGAGACGTTGGTCCCGCCCTGGGCGATCGGAGCATTCAAGCCTTCGGGCATCCCCTCGACGAAGTCGAGGGCCTGGGCCACCTCAAGCGCCGCCCACATCTCCTCATCTGTGGCGTCTGGCTTGCCGTACCGCAGGTTGCTCGCCACCGTTCCCGAGAAAAGGAAGGCCTTCTGGGGCACCAAACCGATCTTGGCCCACAGGGTGTCGGGGTCGAGCTCACGCACATCCACCCCGTCGACCAAGACGCTGCCGCTGGTGACGTCGAACAGGCGAGGAATCAGGTTCAACAGAGTCGACTTGCCGGCGCCGGTGGAGCCGATGATGGCGGTGGTCTGACCAGGTCGAGCCGAGAACGTCACGTCATCCAGCACTGGATGCCTGGCACCCGGATAGCTGAAGCCGACTCCACGGAGTTCGAGTTCCCCACGGCCGATGACCTCGGTGACACCGTCGATCGGCGGCACCACCGATGACTCGGTGTCGAGCACTTCGCCGATGCGATCGGCGCAGACCGCGGCTCGCGGCACCATCACCAGCATGAAGGTGGCCATCATCACCGACATCAAGATCTGCACCAGGTACGCGAGAAAAGCGGTCAACGAGCCGATCTCCATGACTCCGGCGTCGACCCGGATGCCGCCGAACCAGAGGACGGCCACGCTCGATACGTTCAGGACCAGCAGCACCACCGGAAACATGGCCGCCATCCACCGGCCGACCGAGGTGGCAACGTCGGTGAGCTCGGTATTGGCCTTCCCGAACCGCTCCGTCTCAAGGGGCTCCCGAACGAAGGCGCGCAGGACCCGGATGCCGGTGGTCTGTTCTCGGAGCACGCGGTTGACGGTGTCGATCCGGGTCTGCATCACCCGGAAGCCGGGGACCATCCTGGAGATGATGAAGCCAACGGCCACCGCCAGGAGCGGAACGGCCACCGCCACCAGCCAGGAGAGGCCGACGTCCTGGCGGAGCGCCATCACCACCCCGCCCACCATCATGATCGGGGCCGACACCATCATGGTGAAGGTCATCAGCACCAGCATCTGCACCTGTTGCACGTCATTGGTATTGCGGGTGATCAGCGAGGGAGCCCCGAACCCGGCCACCTCCCGGCCCGAGAAGCTGGCCACCCGACGGAAGATCGCCGACCGCAGATCGCGGCCGAAGCCCATGGCGGTGCGTGCCCCGAAGTAGACGGCCACGATCGAACAGGCCACTTGCAGCAGCGAAACCCCCAGCATGAAGGCGCCGACCCGAATGATGTAGTCGGTGTTCCCCATCACGACCCCGTTGTCGATGATGTCGGCATTGAGGCTGGGTAGATACAGCGAAGCGATCGAGCCAACCAGTTGGAGGGCGACGATGAGCGCGATCACGGTTTTGTAAGGCGTGAGGAACCGGCGGAGCAAACGGAGCAACATCAG